>CAITAM010000443.1 GCA_903890265.1 uncultured Pseudomonadota bacterium
CGCCGTGCTGGTCGTGGTCGGCAATACGATCCGCCTCGACATCGACGTACGCCGTCCGGAAATCGAGGTCACGAAGCTCGTCGGCGGATCGGACGCGTTCGTCCGCCGGCCCTTCCTCTACGGCGGCCTCTGGTACGGCCTCGGCGGCGGACTGGTCGCCGCGCTCGTGGTCAGCGCCTTCCGTCTCGGGCTGTCCGGTCCGGTGCAGCGGGTTGCCGCCGCCTACGGCAGCCGCTTCACGCTGCAGGGGCTCGACGCCGCCGCGGTGGCGGTGCTGATCGGCGGTGGCGCGGCGCTCGGCTGGGCCGGGGCGTACGTGGCCGCCACCTGGCACCTGCGCCGGATCGAGCCGTCGGGGGAGCACTGAGGGGCCGGCAACCTCCTAAATCGTTGTATGTAAATAACTTTTAGTCATGAACTTTGGCCGGCATTAGCACTCAAACTGGGGGAGTGCTAAGCTCATGTCCGGCCTGAAGCCGGCCAACCATCCTGTATGGGAGTCGCGAGCTCATGACCACTGCCGTTACCCCGCTGAGCCCTGCCCTGACCGTGCCGTCCTTTGCGCTGCGCGGCCCGCTCGGGAGTCTCGATGCCTACATCGACGCGGTATCCCGCGTACCGATCCTGTCGCGCGAGGACGAGACGGCGCTGGCGCGGCGACTGAAGGACGACGGCGACCTCGACGCCGCGCGCCAGCTCGTCTTCGCGCACCTGCGGTTTGTCGTGCACATTGCCCGTGGCTACACCGGTTACGGTCTGCCGATGGGCGACCTCGTGCAGGAGGGCAACGTCGGCCTGATGAAGGCCGTCAAGCGCTACGACCCGAACATCGGCGTCCGCCTCGTGTCGTTTGCGGTGCACTGGATTCGGGCCGAGATTCACGAGTACGTGCTGCGCAACTGGCGCCTCGTCAAGGTCGCCACCACGAAGGCGCAGCGCAAGCTGTTCTTCAACCTGCGCAAGGCGAAGAAGAACCTGACCTGGCTGTCGGCCGAGGAAACCCGCCAGGTGGCGGCCGATCTCGGCGTGACGCCCGCGGAAGTCACCGAGATGGAGCGGCGGCTGTCGGCGCGCGACGTGACCTTTGATCCGGGCCCGGAGTCGGACGACGAGGACGGCGCGCCGTTCGCGCCCTCGGCGTACCTGCCGGCGCCCGATGCGGATCCCGCGCTCAAGGTCGAGGCCGACGAGTGGGAAGCCGCCGCCACCGAGCGGTTGACCCGGGCGCTGGCCGGCCTCGACAGCCGCAGCCAGGCGATCGTCCGCCGGCGCTGGCTCGGCGATGACAAGGCCACGCTGCACGACCTCGCGGACGAATACGGCGTGTCCGCGGAGCGGATCCGGCAGATCGAGGCGCAGGCGCTGAAGAAGCTCAAGGCCGCGCTCGCCTGAACGCCGCGCCAAGGCGACGGGTCAGGACCGCGGCTCAGGCGGAAATCGCGGCCTCCCGAACGGCGCGCGTCACGGCGGCGTGAACCTCGCGGTCAAGCGGGTCGGGCACGAGATCGGTGCCCGGCGCGCGCGCCGCGATCGCGTGCGCCGCCGCCATCAGCATCGCGTCTGAAAAATGCGTCGCCCGTGCCTCGAGGGCGCCGGCAAAGAGGCCGGGGAAGCCGAGCACGTTATTGATCCCCTTGCCGTCAGCCGCGAACGCCGCGCCGCGCTGCAGCGCCACGATCGGCTCGATTTCGGGGTCGGGATTCGACAGCGCGAGAATGATCTGCCCGGGGCGGACCAGTTCGGGGCGGATCAGGCCGCGCACGCCGGTGGTGGCGATGACGATGTCGGCGTCCTGCATGATGCCCTCGATCGTCGACGGAATGCCGCCGAGGGCCGCCAGTCGCTCGAACGCCAGTGGATTTCGGTCGGCACCGAGTACCGCGCCCACCCCGTGCGCCCGCAGGAGGCGCACGATGCCAAGGCCCGCCGCACCGAGACCGATCTGGCCGATCACGCTCTTCTCCAGCGTCCTGCCGACCCGACGCGCCGCGTTGTGCAGCGCCGCCAGCGCGACCACTGCCGTGCCGTGCTGGTCATCGTGCAGCACGGGCTTGTTGAGCCGGGTACGCAGCTTTTCCTCAATCGTGAAACAGTGCGGTGCGGCGAAATCCTCAAGCTGGATCGCGCCGAACGACTGCTCCACACCCGTGATGATATCGACCACGCGATCCGGGTCCTTGTCGGTCAGCAGCAGCGGTATGCCGGTCAGGTCCACCAGCGTCGCAAAGAGCGCCGCCTTGCCCTCCATGACCGGCAGGCCGGCCAGCGGACCGATGTCGCCGAGCCCGAGTATGGCCGTGCCGTTGGTGACGACACCGACGGTGCGACCGATATTCGTGTACTCGTAGGCGCGCTCGGGCTCGGCGCGGATGGCGAGGCAGACGCGGGCGACGCCCGGCGTGTAGACGTCGCGCAGAACCTGCAGCGTGTTGATCGGCAGCGTAGCCGTCATGCGGATCTTGCCGCCGCGGTGGCGATTGAAGACGCGATCCGACTTGCCAACGAACTGTGCCGTCGGCAGTGCATCGATCCGTGCGTAGAGGTCCGGGTCCGCCAGCTCGTCCATCTCGAGCGTGATTTCCCACAGCGTGCGCCCCTGCTCGCGACGGACGGCGGACAGGTGCTCGATGACAAGACCCGCCTCGGCGATGACCTGCAGCACCTTGGCGAGACTGCCCGCCTGGTGCACGGTCTCGACCATCAGTATTTCGGGTATCTTCATTACGCACCTTCTCCGTTGGTAGCAGCAGGGCCCGGCCCGGGGGCCAGTGCCGTGGCTGCCGCAAATACTTCCGTATGCAGCTCGGCCGTTGCCAGTGGCGTCGGCGCGTAGCCGCCAGCCAGCGTGATCACCGTCGGCAGTCCCGCCGCCCGCAGGCGGGACAGCACGTGCCGTTCGCGGGCGGCCAGTCCCGCGCGGGTCAGCGCCAGACGACCGTACCTGTCACCGGCCACCACGTCGACTCCGGCGAGATAAAAAGCGATGTCCGCCGACGCCTCGGCGACCGCCCGCTCGAGCGCGGGCGCGAGTGCCGACAGGTATTCCTCGTCGCCCGTCCCGTCAGCCAGTGCCACGTCGAGACTGGACGGCGGTTTGACCGCGGGGTAGTTGTTGCTGCCGTGCAGCGAGAGGGTATAGACGGTCGGATCGTGGGCATAGAGGCTCGCGTTGCCGTTGCCCTGGTGGACATCGAGATCGACGATCAGGAAGCGACGCGCGAGGCCCTCCGCGCGCAGGGCCTCGATCGCGATCGCCACGTCGTTCAGGACGCAGAACCCCTCGCCATGGTCGGCAAATGCGTGATGCGTGCCGCCCGCGAGGTTCGCCGCCAGTCCGTCATCGAGCGCGGCGCGGGCGGCAAGGCAGGTACCGGCTGCCGCGAGACGGGAGCGACGCCACAGGCGCGCGGACCACGGCACGCCAAGCCGGCGCACCTCGGCGGCACTCAGCGTGCCCTGCTCGAGACTGTCCAGGTAGGCTGCCGTGTGCACGCGGTCGAGCAGGGGCCGCGGCGCCTCGTCGGGCGTCATCACCTCGCCTGCGTGCAGCAGGCCACGCTCGAGGAGCAGCCCGTGCAGCAGGGGGTACTTGCCCATCGGATAGGGATGGGTCGGTCCGAGATCGACCCGGTAGTCGGCATGAAAACTCGCGCGCATCGTCCCTCATCCGGACGGTGCGAACGCCGCCACCGCGCCGATTATAGCGCCACGCGCCGCGGCCGCCGACCCGACCGGTCAGGCACGCGCGGCGTCACTGGCCTCGACGCCGAACAGCGTGAGCATCGACTGCGCGGCTTGCCGCCCCTCGAATACCGCCGTCACGACGAGGTCAGAACCACGCACCATGTCGCCACCGGCAAACACCTTCGGATGGCTGGTCTGGAACGGCAGCGCCGGCGACACCTTCACCAGCCCGTTCGGATGCAGCTCGATGCCGCGCTCGGCACACCACGGCGGCGGGCTGGCCTCGAAACCGAACGCGACGATGACCGCATCGGCTTCGATGTCTTCCTCGGTTCCCGGCACCACCTCGACCGTCCGCCGGCCGCGCCGGACCTCCGTGCCGAGCCGGGTCGTGGCGAGGCGCACGCCCTCGACGCGATCCCGTCCGAGTATCGCAACGGGCTGGCGGTTGAAGAGGAACGAGACACCCTCTTCCACCGAGCTGCGGTAATCGCGGCGCGACCCGTTGAGCTCGGATTCGGCCCGCCGGTAGGTGCAGGTGACGCTCGCCGCCCGCTGCCGGATCGCGGTGCGGTTGCAATCCATCGCCGTATCGCCACCACCGAGGACCACCACCCGCCGGTCCTGCAGGCTGATCCAGTCGCGCGGGTCACCAAGGCCGAGCTCGTGATTGATATTCGAGATGAGGTAGGTGAGCGCGGGCACGACGCCGGGCAGTTGCTCACCCGCCAGCCCACCCGCGACCGCTCGGTAGGCGCCGGTCGCCATGAACACCGCATCGTAGTCATCGAGCAGGGTCTCGAAGGCGAGGTCGCGGCCAATGTCGCGGCCGAGCTCGAAGCGCACCCCCATGCCTTCCAGGATCTCGCGTCGCGTCTCCACGATGTCCTTGTCGAGCTTGAACGGCGGGATGCCAAACGTCAGCAGGCCGCCGATCCGTGGATGACGGTCGAACACGGTGGCGGCGACGCCGTGACGCACGAGCACGTCCGCACAGGCAAGGCCGGCCGGCCCCGCGCCCACGACCGCGACGTGCCGGCCGGTCGGCCGCACGCCAGACAGGTCCGGCCGCCAGCCCGCTTTGAGCGCCTCGTCGGTAATGTACTTTTCGATCGACCCGATCGACACCGCACCGAAAGCGTCGTTGAGCGTACACGCCCCCTCGCACAGTCGATCCTGCGGGCAGATCCGGCCGCAGACCTCGGGCAGCGAATTGGTCCGGTGCGACAGTTCAGCCGCCTCGAACAGCCGGCCTTCCTCAATCAGCTTGAGCCAGTTGGGAATGAAGTTGTGTACGGGACACTTCCATTCGCAGAACGGGTTGCCGCAGGCCAGGCATCGGCTCGCCTGGGTTGCCGCATCGGCAGGCGAGAATTGCCCGTAGATCTCGGCATAGGAGGCCGTTCGGGCCTCAACCGGCGCTTTCGCCGGCTCGGCGCGCGGGACATTCAGGAAATTGAGGGTCGAGTCACTCACGATGGGGAAGCCTCAGGCGGCGCGCCGCAGGTTTTCAATCAGTGTGTCGATGGCCGATGCCTTGGCTTTTACCAGCCAGAACTTCGGCAGATAGGCCCGGAAGTCGTTCAGTACCTCGCGCCCGAGCGCGCTGTCCGTGGCCTCGACGTGGGTCTCGATCAGCGCCCTCAGATGCTGCAGGTGCTGCTCCATGCCTTCCACCGAGATGCGGTGGATGTCGACAAGTTCGTGGTTGTACCGATCGACGAAGTCCCTCTCCGTGTCGAGCACGTAGGCGAATCCGCCGGTGAAGCCGGCAGCGAAATTGAGGCCCGTGCGACCGAGGACGCAGACCACGCCGCCCGTCATGTACTCGCAGCAGTGATCACCGGCCCCTTCGATGACCGCGATCGCGCCGGAGTTGCGCACCGCAAAGCGCTCGCCGGCGCCGCCGGCCGCAAACAGCTCGCCGCCGGTTGCTCCGTACAGGCAGGTATTGCCGATGATCGGCCAGGCACCGACCTGCTGCGCCGCCGACTGCGCCGGGGGCTTGAGCACGATGCGGCCGGCCGCCATTCCCTTGCCGACGTAGTCGTTCGCGTCACCCTCGACGTAGAGATGCAGGCCGCCGGCATTCCAAACCCCGAGGCTCTGGCCGGCGGAGCCGACCAGCCGCACCTCGACGGGCCGGTCGCTCATGCCGTAATTACCGTAACGGCGGGCGATTTCGCCGGACAGGCGGGCCCCGATCGAGCGGTGGTAGTTGTACACGTCGTAGCGGAAGGTGCCGCCCGAACGCGCCTCGATGGCAGGCAGGATATCGGCGACCATCCGCCGGGCGAGGTCATCCCCCTCGCTCGGCGCATTGCGCTCGACATGACAGAAGCGCGCCACGTCGTCGGCGACACCCGCCGTCGAGAGCAGTGGCGAGAGATCGAGGCCCCGCTGCCGATCGGTATCGCCGCGGGACGTGACGAGCAGGTCGGTGCGCCCGACGAGGTCGTCGAAGCGCGCGACGCCAAGCTGCGCCATGATCTCGCGGCACTCCTCGGCCACGAAGCGGAAGTAGTTCTCGACCATGGCGGGCAGACCGAGGAAGAACTTCGTCCTGAGCACGTCGTTCTGCGTCGCGACGCCGGTAGCGCAGTTGTTGAGGTGGCAGATCCTGAGGTACTTGCAGCCCAGCGCGACCATCGGTGCCGTGCCGAAGCCAAACGACTCCGCGCCGAGCAGCGCCGCCTTGATCACGTCCAGCCCGGTTTTCAGGCCACCGTCGGCCTGCAGGCGCACGCGCTCGCGCATCCCGTTGATGCGCAGGGTCTGCTGGGTCTCGGCAAGCCCAAGCTCCCAGGGCGAGCCGGCGTATTTGATCGACGACAGCGGCGAGGCGCCCGTTCCGCCGTCGTAACCGGAGATCGTGATGAGATCGGCATAGGCTTTGGCCACGCCGGCCGCCACGGTGCCAACGCCGGGCTCGGCCACGAGCTTCACCGACACGAGCGCCGCCGGATTGACCTCCTTGAGGTCGTAGATCAGCTGGGCGAGATCCTCGATGGAATAAATGTCATGGTGCGGCGGTGGTGAAATCAGGCCGACGCCCGGCTTCGCGAAGCGCAGCTTCGCGATCATCTCGTTCACCTTGTGCCCGGGCAGCTGCCCGCCCTCGCCAGGCTTCGCACCCTGGGCGATCTTGATCTGCAGAACCTCGGCACTGACCAGGTACTCGGCGGTCACGCCGAACCGGCCGGACGCCACCTGCTTGATCTTGGAATTGCGCTCCGTGCCGCGACGGACCGGGTCTTCGCCACCTTCGCCGGAGTTCGACCGCGCACCGAGACGGTTCATCGCGATCGCCAGCGCCTCGTGCGCCTCGGGCGACAGGGCGCCAAGCGACATGCCGGCAGAGTCGAAACGACGCAGGATGCTGTCGACCGGCTCGACCTCGTCCAGCGGGATGGGCGCGGCGCCCGGCGACAGCTTGAACAGGTCGCGCAGGCAGGTCACGGGCCGCTCGTTCACGAGCGTGGCGTAGCGTCGGTAGTCCTCGTACGCGCCGCTGTTGACCGCTTTCTGCAGGGTCAGCACCACGTCCGGATTGTAGGCGTGGTACTCGCCGCCATGGACGTACTTCAGCAGCCCGCCCTGCTCCAGGGGCTCACCCGCGGCAAAGGCCCGCCGGGCAAGCTCGGCCTGGTCCGCATTGAGGTCCTTGAATCCGGCGCCGCCGATCCGACTGACCGTGCCTGCAAAGCAGGCACTGACAACCTCCTCGGCAAGGCCGACGATCTCAAACAGCTGGGCACTGCGGTAACTGGCGATGGTCGCTATTCCCATCTTCGACATGATCTTCAAGAGACCCTTGCGGATGGCGCGCCGGTAGCTGCGACCGATTTCGGCCCGTGCCGCTTCGTCCATGCGAACGGTACGCCGGTGCATCATGTCGTACAGCGTCTGGTACGCCATGTACGGGTAGACGGCCGTCGCCCCGTAGCCGATCAGGCAGGCGAAGTGATGCGGATCCCGCGCCGAGCCGGTCTCCACCAGCAGGTTGCACTTGCTGCGCAATCCCGCCCGGACCAGCCGCTGATGCACGGCACCGGTGGCGAGCAGCGCGTGCACCGGCATCATTCCCTCGACCAGGTAGCGGTCGGACAGCAGCAGCACGAGCTTGCCCGCCTCGGCCGCGGCTTCGGCCTCGTCGCAGATGCGCTCAAGGGCCGTTTCCAATGACCCGTCCAGCGGGTACTGCAGGCTGATGAATGCGTGCGGCACGCCGTGCGCATCGAGTGCCACGATCTGGCGCAGCTTGCGCTGCGACAGGATCGGGGAGTTGAGGACGATCTGCTTGGCGTGCTCCGCGCTCGGCAGGAAGATGTTGCACTCGGGCCCGATCTGCGTCTGCAGGGACATCACCAGCGCCTCGCGCAGCGGATCGATGGGCGGGTTCGTCACCTGCGCGAACTGCTGGCGGAAGTAGTCGTACACGGAGCGGACCCGGCCGGACAGGACCGGCATGGGCGTGTCGTCGCCCATGGAACCCACGGCCTCGCTTTCATCCTCGGCCAGCACGCGGATGATCTCGTCGCGCTCCTCCGCGGTGATGTTGAACATCTTCTGGAAGAACAGCAGCGTGCTGCGATCCATCGGTTCCGCCGCAAGGCGCATGTCGACGAGATCGGTCTCGAGGTAACGCACACCGCGCTTCAGCCACGTCTTGTACGGATGACGGCTCTTGATGATGTCGTCGATGGCCTGCCATTCGTGCAGGTCGCCGGTATCGAGGTCGAGTGCGATCATCTCGCCCGGACCCAGCCTGCCCTTGCGGACCACATCGTCCGGGGCGTAATCCCAGACACCGATCTCGGAGGCAACCGTCAGGTGCCGGTCGCGGGTGATCACCCAGCGCGCCGGCCGCAGTCCGTTACGGTCGAGCGTGCACGCGGCATAGCGGCCATCGCACATCACGAGCGCCGCGGGGCCGTCCCACGGCTCCATGTGCGTGGCATAGAACTCGTAGAACGCACGGGCATCGGGATCGATCGTATCCACCGCCGCCCAGGCCGGCGGCACGAGAATGCGGCTCGCCTGCAGGACGTCGAGCCCGCCCATGAGGAGCACCTCGAGCATGTTGTCCAGCGTCTGCGAATCGGAGCCGGACAGCGACACGAGCGGTGCGAGTTCGCGCAGCTCCGGCAGCAGCGGCGAGCGCAGCAGGGGTCCGCGCGACACCGCCCAGTTGCGATTCCCCTGAATGGTGTTGATCTCGCCGTTGTGCGCGAGCAGCCGGTAGGGGTGTGCAAGCCGCCACTGCGGCGTCGTGTTCGTGGAAAAGCGCTGGTGAACGATGGCCACCGAGGACGCGAGACGGGGATCGGCGAGGTCGGGGTAGAACTCGGCGAGGTGACGGGGCATCACCATGCCCTTGTAGACGATGGTCGCGGATGACAGCGAGACGACGTAGAACGACGGGTCGATCTTCTCGGCGGCCTTCTCGCAGCGGCGTCGGACCACGAACAGGCGGCGATTGAACGTGGCCTCGTCGTATTCCGGCGGGCAGTCGACGAACAGCTGCTCGATCCGCGGCATCGTCTTCAGCGCCTGATCGCCACAGGCCGACGGGTTGACCGGCACCACTCGCCAGCCGGCCAGCCGGAGCCCCTCCTGCTCAAGTTCGCGTGCGAGGAGCCCCTTGCAACGGGCGGCAAGATCGCCGAACGGTGACAGGAAGACGAGGCCGGCGGCGAAGCGGGAGGCAAGGCCGATCCCGGCCTCGGCGGCGGCGGCACGCAGGAATGCCGTCGGCTGCTTCAGCAGGATGCCGCAGCCGTCACCGGTCTTGCCGTCGGCGGCGATCGCGCCGCGGTGTTCAAGCCGCGTCAGCGACACGAGCGCGGTTTGCACCAGCCAGTGGCTCGCGACATTGTCGATGTTGGCCAGCAGACCGAACCCGCAGCTGTCGCGCTCGAAGCACGGTTGGTACAGGCCACGATCCACGGCATCCTGGACGGGTGGGGTGCCGGCGCGCGGCAACGGTCGTTCGGTAGGCATCGCAATCCTCGTGGTTCGAGCGGACGGCCAGTGCAGCCGTGCCAGATCGCCCTCCCCCCAGCCGGTCAGAGAATCCACGATCTCACCGGTCCCGGTCAATGCTGCAAAGCAGCATCTATGTTGCAGTGCGGCAAGCCACGCCGATTCAAGAGCTTCTTTACGGGGCCGATAACGACGTCACGGCGCAGGCCTCAACCCATGCTGGAAAATCCACTGTCCATGCACGCACCGCCTGCCTCCCATCCAGCGCATCCGGACCGGGTCCTGCTCGTCGGCCGGGACGGCTCCGTCCTTCGCGAGGAGGGCACGACCTACGCCACGCTGACGCCGCCGGATCAGTCCCTGGTCGACGCCACGTTCCGGCGGATCGCCCAGCGCGCCATCAAGACCCGTCAGGCGATCGAGACCACGCTCGCCATCGCCGGCGGGTCGCTTCAGCTTCGTGCAAGTCCGCTGGGCCCGGATCGTGCCCTGTGCGTGCTGCGCGCGGGAGGCGCCGCCAGCGGCGACGACGCGCCGGGCAGCTGGCTCGCTCGCCCGGCATTCGTCAGCCGGCTGCAGGAGGCTATCGATGACGCGCAGCTGCGCGAAGTCACGCTCGGGGTCGCTACCATCGAGCTCGACGGTCTCGCCCAGGTGGCCCGGATCTTTGACAACGACGTGGCGCGCCAGGTGTTCGACGCCGCGCTCCGCCGCAGTGCCGAGTTCATCCGGGGTGACGACCCCGGTACGACGTTCGGTGGCGTCATCGGTGCGACGACCCTCGGGCTCAAGATGCCCTGCACGGACCGCCACGAGCTCCTCGCGGCCGTGAGCCGGGTCCTCACCGCGCTGAGTGAACCGGTCCAGATCGGCGATGCGCAGTTCCAGCTGTCGCCCTACGCCGGTATCGCCGAGCTCGGGCGCGACGGGCGGGTCTCAAGCTCGCTGCTGGCCCAGGCACGGCATGCCGCGGCCGAGGCGCTGGCCACCGCCTCGCGCACGCCGTTGTTCGCGAGCAGCGCGGCACCAAAATCGCGCGCGCCGACGTCGGATGTCGCGCGTGAGCTGCAGACCGCCATACGCGATGGCAGCATCCGGCTGCGCTACCTGCCCCGCCATGACCTCGAGTCCGGGCGGCGGGTCGCCTGGGTCGGCTACCTGCGCTGGCAGCATCCGCTGCGCGGCGAGATATCGGCCACCGAGTGCCTGAGTATCGCCGAGGCGACGGGCCTGTCGAAGGCGCTGTCGAAGGCGCTGCTCGCCTCCGTGGCGCGCGACTGCACCGCGTTGCTGGCCGATGAACCCGACGACGTGCGCCTTTCCCTCGGCGCGCTGCGCCATCACGTGCTGGACGAGGCCTTCGTCGAGGACATTGCCGACCTGACCGCGAGCCCCCGACTGCCGGCGACACGCCTTGAACTGCGGATTTCCGAACGGACGTTTGTTGCGACCGACACCGGGACGCTGCGGACCTTTGCGGATGCCGGCATCCAGCTCATCGTCGACGAGGTGGGCCGCGCGCTGCTGCCCCTCGACCGGCTCGCGCGCGCACCGCTCTTCGGCATGCAGCTGGACCGCGCGTGGGCCGTGGCGGCGAGCAGCGACGCCGTCGCTCGCCGGGTCAGCGAAGCCGCCATCGGTGTCGCGCGCGCCCTCGGCCTGATCGCGATCGCCAGCGGCATCGACGACGAGGCGCAGCGCGCCACCCTGCTGGCGCTGGGCTGCCAGCACGGCATCGGCGACCTGTACGCCGGCACCGCCGCGGAGCCGCGCATCGCCGCGCAAGGCGTGAACCGGTCGATCTAGTACCGGACCCGTTCCACCCAGCAATTTCCGGCGCGCATCGTGACGTGGTCGGCAGGCCGCGCAGCCGTGCGCGGCTAGACTCGGTCGAGGGTCTACGGCCGGCGCCTGCTCCAGCGGTCATGAAGCGGCGGCCGGCGTGCCCGTCTGCCTGCCGGCGACCCGCGGAGACCCCGGGTTGCGCATGACGGGCAGGCTTCGCGCCCAGTCGGACTCAGCATGAACTATCGGCAACTACTCGGCAGCTTGGCAGCCAGGCGCGCGCGACTGCAGCGCAGGGTGGCGGCTTGCCTCGCAGCGGCCGCCCTCGTGGCCGCGTGGCCGGCGCTGTCCGCGGAACCCGGTGCCGATGCCCGACCCATACCGTTCGAGCACCTGACCGCAGCCGATGGACTGCCGCAGGGGACCGTGCACTCGACGATCGAGGACTCCCAGGGGTTCATCTGGATCGGTACCGAGGACGGCCTCGTCCGCTTCGACGGCAGGGAAGTCTATCGTTACGCCCACTCGCCGCGGGACCGGGCCGGCTTGCCGGGCAGTTTCGTGCAGAAGATCGTCGAGGACGCGAAGCACGACCTCTGGATCGCGTTACCGGGCGCCGGCGTCGCGCACTGGAGTCGCGCCACCGACACGTTCCGTGTCTACGGCCACGCGAGGAGCTCATCACCCGGGCTGTCCAGCGACAGCGTCAGCGCCATCGCGTTCGACCCGCAGGGCCGGCTGTGGATCGGTACCAAGGACACCGGCATCGACGTCCTCGATCCGGCAACCGAAAAAGTCACGCACCTCGGCCACGACTCGAACGTGCTCGATTCCCTGCGCAGCGATCACGTCACGGCCCTGTTGTGGGACGCCACCAACACGCTCTGGGTGGGCACCGAGACCGGGCTCGACCGGCTGAAGCAGGGCGGCAGGGGCTTCGTCCACGCCGATCCGCTGCGCGGCGCCGCCGACACCGAAGTCCGCCAGATCGTCCGCGACCGCTCGGGCAGCATCTGGGTGGCGACCGACGGCGCCGGCCTCGTCCGGCTCGATGCCGCGGGCAATCTCGAACGCGCCTACCGTCACTCCGCCGGTGATCCGGCGTCACTGGCCAGTGATGTCGTGCGCACCGTGCTCGAGGACAGCGAAGGCCATATCTGGATTGGTACGGCCGACGGACTCGATCTCCTCGACCGGCGTTCCAACCGCTTCGCCCACTACCGGCACGACGCCGGGGACCCCGCCTCGCTGCGGGACTCCGACATCCTCTCGCTGTACGAGGGCACCGGCGGGCTCATGTGGGTGGGTACGCGCAGTGGCGGTGTCAGCCGGTGGAACCGGCACGGCTGGGAGCTCGGCGCTCAGCGCCCGGAGTGGCTGGCCGGTGGCGGCGTCACGGCCTTTGCCGACGGGCCCGGGCGCTCGCTCTGGGTCGCGTCACTCGGCCGCGGGCTCGCGAGGCTCGATCCCGAGACCGGTGCGTGGACGAATATCGACACGGTGGTCGGCCGGCGCGATGCGCTGGGCGAGCGCAACGTCATGGCGGTGCATCTCGACCGCCACGGCGCGCTGTGGATCGGCACCATGAAAAACGGCCTGAAGACCCTCTCCGCCGACGGCCACCTCAGCAGTTTTCCGGTTCGTCCCGGTGACCCCTACGCGACGAGCGCGGCGGGGATTCAGACGATCTACGAGGCAGGCGACGGCCGGCTCTGGGTGGGCCTGCACGGCGGCGGCGTCAATATCGTCGACCCCGAGTCCGGGCGCGTCGTCCAGCTGCCGTTTGCGAAGGACGAGCCTGGCGCGATCAGCGCGCCGGACGTCACCGCCATCGCCCAGGACCAGACCGGCAACTTCTGGGTCGGCACGGAGTCCGGTGGCCTGAACCTCGTCGACCGGAACGGTCGCGTGCAGCGCGTGTTCCGCCACGACCCGGATGACCCGACCAGCCTGTCGTCGAATACGATCTACGCGCTCATGGTGGACTCCGAGGGGCGGGTGTGGGTGACGCCGGAGAGCGGCGGCCTGCAGCAGATTGCCGGCACCAGTAACGCGCCGAACACCATCCGCTTCATGAGCATTGCCACGGGCGGCACGCTCGGCAGCGACCAGATCTACGGCATCCTCGAAGACACCACCGGGCGACTGTGGCTGAGCGGCAACGCGGGGCTGACGCGTTACGACCCGCGCGACCGCTCGGTGAAGTCCTTCCATGTCGAGCAGGGTGCGCAGGGCGAGGAGTTCAACTACAACGCCTACCACCAGCTGCGCGATGGGCGCCTCTGCTTCGGCGGCCCGGGTGGCTTCAACGTGTTCGACCCAACCAAGCTGACGGAGCATGCGGAGCCGCCGCGGGTCGCGCTGACCTCGATTGCCGTCATGGGCCGCCCTATCGAGCACAAGCTTCCCTACTGGGAAATCGATCATGTCGATCTGAGTGCCGACGCGAGCATCGTCTCGCTCGATTTCGCGGCGCTGGACTTCACGTCGATCAAGCGCAACCAGCTTTCCTACCGGATGGCTGGCCTGACCGACACCTGGATCGACCTTGGCACACAGACCCGCATAACGCTGACAAACCTCGAGCCCGGCGACCACGTCCTCGAGGTGCGCGGGGCAAGCCGCAATTCCGGCTGGTCCAAATCGCCGCTCCGGCTGCAGATCCATCGCGAGCCGCCGTTCTGGCGTTCGCCGCTGGCCTACGCCTCCTATGCCCTGCTCTCGCTGGCACTGATCGCGTGGCTCCTGCAACTGCAGCGCAACCGCACCCGCGCCACGCTGCAGGCGCAGGCGCGCCTCGAGGCCGAGGTCGCTGCCCGGACCCGTGACCTGCAGGAAACCAACCGCGAACTGCAGCTGGCCGCGCAGGCCCGAAGCAGCATCCTTGCCCGCATGAGCCATGAGCTTCGGACACCGATGAACGGCGTCGTCGGCATGACGGAACTGCTGCTGCGGACCCCGCAGAGCACCACGCAGGAGCGCTTGACGCGCACCATCCGTTCGTCGGCGGATCTGCTGCTGCACATCCTGAATGACCTTCTCGATTTGTCGAAGGCGCAGGCGGACAAGATCAAGCTCGAGTCGCTGCCGCTCGACATCGGCCTCATCCTCGAAGAGTCGGCGGCACTTTTCACCGGTGCGGCACGCGAGAAGAACGTCGATCTCGTCGTCTGCCCGCCACTCGTCCCGGCCCGCACGCTGATCGGCGATCCGCTGCGCATTCGCCAGATCCTCCTCAACCTGATCGGCAACGCCGTGAAGTTCACCGATTACGGTGAGGTGGTCGCCTGCGCCGATATCGAGCAGGTCAACGACGACCGGGCCCAGCTCGTGCTTACCGTCACCGATACCGGCATCGGCATGGACCCGGACGCGATCGAGCGGGTCTTCGAGCCGTTCGCGCAGGCCGATGAGTCAACGACCCGCCGCTTCGGCGGCACGGGCCTCGGGCTTGCGATCTGCCGCGAGCTGTCGCGCCTGATGGACGGCACCATCACGGTCGAGAGCACCCCGGGGCGCGGCTCCAAGTTCATCGTCAAGCTGCAGCTGGCGTCGGCAGGCATCGAGGTCGGCAGCCTGGCGAATGCGCCGCTGCGGGGGTCGGTCGTCATTCTGTCGCACAGCCCATCGCTCGCCGACGCGCTGGCCCGCCAAATCAGCAACTTCGGCCTGCGCCGCATGAGCCCGTCGGGCGGCCTCGGCGACCCGTTCGTCGGCGCAGGCGCCCTGATCGTCGATGCATCGACGCACGCGCCGGATCTGCGCAAGTTCGTCGCTGAATCGGATCCGCGACTGTCGAGTCTGGTCGTGATCGCGACCGCCGCCGAGGCTGCCGCGCTCGGGCTGTCGGCGCGCCTGTCGCCGGCGCAGATCGTCGCTCGTCCGGTGCCGCGCGACGCACTCTACAGCGCGATCTACTATGCCACCCACGGTACGCATGACGCGCTGGCGGGCGATGCCTCGTCGACCAGCACGCGCCTGCCGATGATGCGCGGGCACGTCCTCGTCGTCGAAGACGACGCGGTCAACGCGGAAGTTGCGCTGGGCTACCTTGAGGCTCTCGGCTGTTCCTCGGTGTGGGTGCAGTCGGGCGCGCTTGCCGTCGAGCGCTTCACGACGGACAGCTACGACCTCGTGCTGATGGATCTCAACATGCCGGACATGGACGGGTTCGAGACCGCGCGGCGCCTGCGCGCACTCGGCGAGTCGCGCCGGCGCATCCCCATCGTGGCACTGACGGCGCACGATCGCGCCCGATTCGGCGACGCCTGCACGCAGGCCGGCATGGACGACATCCTGACCAAGCCGTACACCTTCGACGGCTGTGCGTCCATGCTGCGCCGCTGGCTCGGTCCGACCGGCGACCAGGTCGATGCGACCGGCGAGCGGCCGGCGCCTTTCGTGCTCGGCGCGGCGGACTACGACAGTCTCGATGTCGTCGACCCCGCGGTCGCGGACCAGCTGCACGCGGTCGTCGCCAAGGGCGCCGCCAGCCTCTACGCACGCCTGACGGACCTGTTCTGTTCGATCTCGCCCGCCGAGCTTGAGCGACTGAACGGGGCACTCGCGTGCGGCGACCTCGCCACCGCCGGTGCGATCTGCCACCGGCTTCGTGCAAGCTCCGGAAATCTCGGCGCGCTCGCGTTCTCGCGCGCGGTGGGTGAACTCGAGGAGCGCTGTGACGCCGGGGACCTCGAGGGAGCACTCGCCATCAACACGCTGGTGACCCGTGCGCATCCGCACCTCCTCGCGGCGATCCGCGCGAATCTGCTGCGGGCGAGCGCCTGACGGCCGCGCCGAGACAGGCCCCTATCCATCGGGTAGCCTTTGCCGCTGCAGGCAGCGTGCCTGGGGCGCGAAGCGGTGAGGCAGGCCATGGGCGACGGAATCAGCCGACGGGATTTCATGAACGGCGTCGCCTTTGCGGCCGCCGCCGGCGGTCTCGCCGTTCCGGGCGCGGTCCTCGCCGGTGACGAGGGCTATCCGCCGGCCCGAACCGGGCTGCGTGGCAGCCACCCGGGATCGTTCGAGGTCGCGCACAGCCTGCGGGACGGCCAGCGACCGGATTACTCGGGCGTGGTCCCTGACCAGCATTACGACGTCGTCATCGTCGGTGCGGGCCTGTCGGGTCTCGCCGCCGCCTACTACCTGCGCCAGCATCAGCCCCGTTCGAGGGTCCTGCTGCTGGACACCAATGACGACTTCGGTGGCCACGCCAAGCGTAACGAGCTGACGGTCGACGGCCGGCTGCGAATCGGCTACGGCGGCACGCAGTCGATCGACGGACCGAAGAAGAACTATTCGCCCGTCGCACGGCGGCTGCTGGATGACCTTGGCATCCGGCTGGAGCGATTCAACACCGCCTACGACTCGTCGGTGTACGAACGGCACGGCCTGACCCGGGGCACTTTCTTCAAGGCCGAGAAATTCGGCACCGACCGACTGGTCCGGCAGACATTCGGTCGCTGGGACGACGTGTACGAGGGTCTGCCGCCGGGCCAGGAGGACCGCCTGCGGGCCTACCTCTCCGAGGTGCCGGTGAGCGACGCGGCGCGCCGCAAGCTGGAGGAGATGTACCTGTCGGAGCGGGACGTACTCGCCGGCCACAGCCCGGAGGAATGCCAGCGCATCCTGAACTCGATGAGCTGCGCCGACTTCCTGCGCCGTTACTGGGATGCCACCGACGAGGTCATCGCCGTGCTGCAGACCCGCACCCACTCGCTGTGGGCGGTCGGCATCGATGCGGTCCCGGCCAGCATGACGCGCGGCATGCCGGGCTTTCGCGGCATCCGGGTCCCCGACGCCGAGCAGAACGACGAGCCGTACATCTACCACTTCCCCGACGGGAACGCGTCGATCGCGCGACTGCTGGTTCGCCGGCTGCTGCCGGCGTCGATTCCGGGCCACACGATGGAGGACATCGTCACGGCACGGGTCGATTACGCCGCCCTCGACAGCCCCGGCGCACCGGTCGCCATCCGGCTGAACTCAACCGCCGTCGCGGTGAAAAACACGCCCTCCGGCGTCGAGCTGACCTACGTCCACCGGGGGGTGCCGCGCAAGGTCACGGCGGGCCACGCGATCCTGGCCTGCTACCACGCGATCGTGCCTTATCTCACCGCCGGCGAGATCGACGCCGAACAGGCACGGGCGATGCACGACAACGTGCGGGCACCGCTCGTCTACGTCACGCTCGGTGTCCGCAACTGGCGTGCCTTCAAGAATCTGGGCGTCGCCTACATCGCCAATCCCGGCGGCAAGTACGAGGTGTATCTCGACTACCCCGTCAGCCTCGGCGCGTACCAGTTCTCGCGCGGTCCGGACGAGCCGACCTGCCTGCACCTCGAGCACACGCCGTGCCTGCCCAACAGCGGGCTCGACATGCGCGGCCAGTACCGGGCGGGGCGGGCGTGGCTGTACGCGGCTTCCTTCGAGGAGATGGAAGCCGATATCCGCGACGAGCTGACGCGGATGCTGGGCGCGGGCGGATTCGACTTCGATCGCGACGTGGCCGGCATCACGATCAATCGCTGGCCGCACGGCTACGCCTATTCGCCCACGCCGCTCTACGACCCGACTCCCGTCCAGGAAGCGCGCGCGGAACGGGCCCGGCGCCGCATCGGACGAATCTCCATGGCCGGCTCGGACTCGGCGTGGCAGGCCTACACGAACGCGGCGATCGACGAGGCGCACCGCGCCGTGCTCGAAGTCACGGGCCGGGCGCGCGTCTGACCGTCAGCCGGCCCCGTTGAAGGCCAGCTGGCTGAAGGACCGTGACTCCGGGTCGTAGAGCACGCCCCAGAAGCTCGTGCCACCGTCGCAGGCGATGACGGGGGTCTGCTTCCAGTCGATGGCATCCGGCCCGGACGACGGGGGCTCGGGGAAACCGTTCACGTAGATGAGCCGCCGGCCGCCGCGGATCACGCCGGCGTACTGCCGGTAGTACTTCAGTGCGTCGTCGAGCGCTGCCGAGGGGCTGCAGCAGGCCGCCGCGCGCTGGCCCTTGAGGTGCTTGAGGTCGGCCTCGAGGCGGCGCAGGTCACGGGCGCTCGGGACCCACGAACCGGTAATGCGCGGCACCGCCCGGGAGCACTGCTGGACGACCGCCGCCGCCTGGGCCTCGGGCAGCAGCACCGCGTGGACCGGCGGCGGCGGCGCGTGGGCGGCCAGGGCCGCCGGTGCCGTGGCAAGCGCCGACAGAATGGCAGCGCCGCAAAAAAAAGGCGCCGCTGGCCCGGGGGTACAGGCAGCGCGGCGCCGAGAGCGACCTTCAGGGGGAATGAAGATACAAGTGCTTCGAAGCAAGAGGCGTGCCAAGTCTGGGAAGGAAATAAAACCACCTAGATTCATAAAGTTAGGCCCGAACGCGATCCTATCCCAGCACTGCCCGATGTGCCCATCGGCGTCACTTTGTGACGCGTCGGGGCAGCGCCGGGTGAGCCGCTCAGGGTTCTCCTGCCGCCAGTTCGCCCGCCACCCAGGCGTCTGCCGCCGTCGGCCCGCGAAACGACACCATAAACCCGCAGTGCCCGCCACAGTGTGCCACGTGCAGTCTCAGCGCACGGCCAGCCGGCAGGCGCTCGAGGTCGTCGGCGGCAATGATCGGGTCGTCGAGTGCGGCAAGGATACTGGATGGGACCGTGAGGGACGACAGCCGCTCGCCGGTCAGGGCGTAGCCGTCGAGGTAGCTCTGCAGCGACGGGAATCCGGTGTAGGCGTGAACCAGCCTCTCCGTCATCTCGGTCAGGGTCGCACCGCCGGCGTGACGGTCGATGTCAGCGTAAAGCCGCGGCCACGCCGCGGCCTTGGCACGCAGCGAGCGCCGCCATTTGCGAATGAAGTAACGCCGGTACACGCTCGGCCCCGCATCGAGACCGGCGAGGGTTCGCGCCGGATCCAGCACCGGACAAATGGCGAGGGCGCGGTCCACGGTGCCTGCGGGGGCGTCCGCGGCGACGCGAAGCGCGAAATTGCCGCCGAGCGAGAACCCGACCACCGCCAGGCGGGACGGCGCGTAACGCTCGCGCACGGCTCGGACGGCGCCGATCACCTCGGCCAGCCGGCAGGAGTGGAATACGCCGGGGTTCAGCGCGACGCTGCCACCGTGATCGCGCAGGTTGAGGCGCACCACTGCATGGCCCGCGGCGTGCAGCGTGCCAGCCATCGACAGCACATAGGACGAGTCCGCACTGCCCTCCCAGCCGTGGATGACCACCGCCAGCGCTCGGCCGGCCTGGCCCGCGGCATACCAGGCCGACAGGCGGTCGCCGTCACCGCAATCGAGGACCAGCGATTCGCTGCGCGCGAGGAGCGGCCTCGCCCGCGACTGCACGAACAAGCGGCGCGGCCCCTGGCTGACAAGGATCGTCTGCGCGTGCGGGCCGGCGATCCAGCGCGGCGGACTGAAGCGAAACGGCTGTCGGGTCACGGTCCGGCAGCGGGCGTAAAGCGCATCTCCACCAGCTGCTTGGCCATCGCCGCCTGGTTCCAGGTGGCGGCATTCACCTCACCCGCCGGCGGATAGCCGCCACCCTTCGCGTGCGCGACATGCTGCAGCACGACGCCGATCCGGCCCTGATCGGTGCGCGCAACCGCGGCGAGGTAGTCGGTAAACGCCGGCGAGGCGCGCTGCGACCCCTTCAGGGCATCGTCCGCCGGGTTGCCGAGGACGTCGCAATGGGACGCCGGCATGTCGTCGGGTGCCAGCGCGTAGCCCTCCGCCGGATTGCCGGTCAGGCAGAAGTCGGCGGCGAAGCTCGTGACTCGTACCGTGCCGCTGGCACCGCGGCGCTCGAGCTCGGTGATGAGACCGCGCAGCGCGCCGAGGCGCGCGTCAGCGAGCGGCAGCTCGCCGTAGCCGTAATGTTCGATGAGGTTCGTCTCGGCCGCGGGCGGCGTCCCGGCGAGGCCGTTGTCGGTGCGCGGCGCGGCGGCCGCGTCGGGCGCCGGCGCGGCCGTCCTCGTCGCCTCGGCCTTCGTTGCCTCGACCCTCGTTGCCTCGACGCGCGCGCTCGCCTCGAGGGTCGACACCTGCGCCTCGGCGGCACGCCGCGCCGCATGCTCGGACCAGGCAACGTAGCCGCTTACCGCCGACACGAGCGCCAGCAGCACGCAAAGCCACGGCCAGGGATTCGCCCGGTGGGCAACCGCCGGCACGGCGGCCGGCGCCGTGACCACGGCGGGCGGCCGCTCGGCCGCGAGGCGCGCCGCCAGTCCGTCGACGGTGCCGAGCAGGAAACGCCTGAGCTCCGCGGACTGCGCGCTGAACAGCGGCTCCACGGCCTCGCGGAGTGCCGCCGGATCGACGGCCGCCCGGACCACGGCGGCAGGCTCGGCCTCGGGCGCGGCGGGCGGCGGTGTCGCGTCGAGCAGCAGCGGCTGCTGGGCCGTGTCCTCGACGGTGCCCGACGAGCGTTGCGGCAGCAGGTGCAACTGCTCGAGGGCACGGGCGACATCGGCCAGTCCCAGTTGCTTTGGCAGGACGCCGGCGGCACCGAGCGCGCGAGCCTGGCCGAGGTACAGGTCACCCCCCTGGGACGTGTACATCAGCACCGGAATACTCGCCGTGCGCGGATCGTTCTTGATCGCCTGGACCGCCTGGAAGCCGTCCATGCTCGGCATCAGATGATCCATGAAGATCACGTCCGGCCGCGCCTCGCCAAGGCGCGTGAGCGCTTCCTCGGCCGATTCCGCGGTATCTACCGCGAAGTCGTATTTCTCGAGAATCTTGCTGAGTACGACCCGTGCAGACTTCGAATCATCAACGATCAAAGCGCGCTTCTGCACGTTCCGGGGCACCGAGTGGAGCAAGTGGAGTCCGATCTTACCTGATCCCCCGCCGCCGTCTCCTGCCGGCGGCCGCTACCCGCCGTCCAGCGGGTATTCAGCCAAAGCGCGCTGCGGTGATCTCGCCGTCGACCACGCCGACCACGCCGCCCCCGACCCGGACCTCGATCGCACGGCTGGTGCGGATCGCCCGCAAATGCAGCAACGACGGCCGCGCGAGATGGGCACCCTGCTCGACCCGGACCGCCACCGCATCGTCACCGCAGTAACCGGTCTCAACGAGCCAGGCCGCGAGGCACGCGCCCGCACTGCCGGTGGCCGCGTCTTCGGCCTCACCGAAATAGTCGAAGAACGCCCTGGCCGAAAAGTCGCTGCGCCGGTCGGCGCCGCCGGGGGCAAAGGCAAACACGGCCCGCGCCTCGACCCGGTCGGACACGCCCTTGAGCGCGGCGAGGTTAAGCACCGCGCGCGCGAGAGCCGCACGGGTCCGCACCGGCACGATGAGATAGCCAAGCCCCGCGGTCACCTCAAGGGCCGGATGCCTGCCGTCGATGTCCGCGGCCTTCAGCCCGAGCAGGTCCCCGGCTTGTTTGCGCGTCAGCGCGCCGCCGATCGCAGGCACCGGGTGTCGCATCCAGTACAGCTCGCGTGAGCCCGACTTTTCCAGCACCACCGGGACCCGCGCGGCCGGGAAGTCCAGCATGATGCGCCTCGTCTGCGGGCTGCTCACGAGCTGGCGCAGGACGTGCGCCGTGCCAAGCGCGGGATGACCGGCGAAGGGCAGTTCGCGCACGGGGGTAAAAATTCGCACGGGCCAGGCGCCGCGGACCGGCGCCGTCGCCGTTACAAAGGTCGTCTCCGAGAAGTTCATCTCGCGTGCGAACGACAGCATTTGCCGGCTGCTGAGTCCGTCCGCACCCAGCACGACGGCCAGTGAGTTGCCGGCAAACGGCTTGTCGGTAAAGACGTCGACGATGTGAAGCTTGCGCCGCATGGGACACCTGCAGAGGTAGGATCCCAGAGAGTAGGCAAACGCGCGCACGGCGACCGCGAAACAACTCGCGTTTCCGCACTTGATATAACGCGCGCGGCGAAGTGCGCGCCGACCAGGCCCGACGCACCGGATGGCGCGTCGGTGACGGGACCTACTCCCGAAGCCCCGTGCCGCGGTTCATCAGGGTGACGGCGACCGCGAACAGCGCGGCCGCGAGCGCCGTCATGATCGCAATACTCAGCGTCACGTCGACGTCCGAGACGCCGAGGAAGCCGTAGCGGAAGCTGTTCACCATGTACAGGATCGGGTTCAGGTGCGATGCGCGCTGCGCCCACGGCGGCAGCAGGCTGATCGAGTAGAAGACCCCGCCAAGGTAGGTGAGCGGCGTGAGGATGAACGTCGGGAACCAGGAAATGTGATCGAAGTTCTTGGCAAACACGCCGTTGATGAAGCCGCCCAGCGAAAACGTGATGGAGGTCAGCAGCACCGCCAGCACGATGATGCCGACATGATGGACCGTCAGGTGGGTGAAAAACAGCGCAACGACCGTCACGCAGCCGCCGACGAGGAAGCCGCGCACGAGACCGCCCGTGACGTAACCGAGGACGATCAGCCAGTTCGGCAGCGGTGAGACGAGGAGTTCCTCGATGTGTTTACCGAAGCGGGCACCGAAGAAGGAGGAGACCACGTTGCCGAAGGAGTTGGTGATGACGGACATCATGATCAGTCCGGGCGCGATGTACTGCATGTAATCGTAGCCCCCCATCGCGCCGATCCGCTTGCCGATGAGGCTGCCGAAGATGACGAAGTAGAGTGTCGCCGTCACGGCCGGCGGCAGGAGCGTCTGCGCCCAGATGCGGACGATCCGATGGAACTCGCGCCGGACAATCGTCTCGAACCCGATCCAGTCCTTGCGCGCAATGCTGCCGGCGACGCCCGGTACGCGGTTGTCGCTCACGACGCCGCCCCTTCGGCAGGTGTGTGGCTGACGAGGCGCATGAAGAGTTCCTCGAGCCGGTTGACCTTGTTACGCATCGAGACGGTGTCGATGCCCTGCGCGGCAAGCCGGACGAAGATGTCATTCAGGCCACGGTCCTTGGTCACGTCGATCTCCAGCGTGTTCGGATCCACGAGCCGACAGGCGTAGCCCGCCAGCACTGGCGCAGCCGACAGCGGCGCACGCACGTTGACGACGAAGGTTTCCGCCTGCAGCTTCATGAGCACGTTGCTCATGAGGTCGTTTTCGATGATGCGGCCCTTGTCGATGATCGCCACCTGGCGGCAGAGCGTCTCGGCCTCCTCGAGGTAGTGGGTCGTCAGGATGATCGTCACGCCACGCTCGTTCGTTTCCCGCAGAAACTCCCACATCGTCCGGCGGATCTCGATATCCACCCCGGCGGTGGGTTCATCGAGTATCAGGAGCTGCGGTTCGTGCACGAGCGCTCGCGCAATCATCAGCCGGCGCTTCATCCCGCCCGAGAGGGCGCGGGCAATGCTGTTGCGCTTCTCCCACAGACTCAGCTTCTTCAGGTAGGTCTCCGCGCGCTCCCGCGCGATGTGCCGCGGAATGCCGTAGAACCCTGCCTGGTTGGTCAGGATCGACTCGCAGGTCTCGAACTGGTTGAAGTTGATTTCCTGCGGCACCACGCCGATGCACGACTTGGCCCGTTCGAGCTCCGTGTCGATGTCGTAGCCAAAGACCGAGACGCGCCCACCGCTCTTGCGCACCAGCGAGGTGACAATGCCGATCGTCGTGGTCTTGCCGGCGCCGTTCGGGCCGAGCAGGGCGAAGAAGTCGCCCGGCCGGACCCGAAGGTCAATGCCCTTCAGCGCCTCGACCCCGTTGGCGTAACGTTTGGTCAGCTGAGCGATCGCAAGAGCGTCCATGGAGCCTCAATTACGCGGAAGTGCGCGCAGGGTACGGTGTCGCCGCGCCCAACCGCAACTCAGCAGAGCCCGGTCACTGGCCGTTAAGGGCGCTTCGGCCCGCCGCTTTGGCGCTTGGGCAGGCTGTCCGCCGCGAGGAGCTGCAGCCCAAGGAGGCGCACCGCCGTCAGCTGCTGGACGTTGCCGGTGGCGGCCGCGTCGGCCAGTGCCAGCCAAAAGCCCGTGTGGTCCGGCCAGCGAGCGCCGACAAACGGCGCGACCGACTCGGCGACCCCGTCCAGTGCAGTCAGCGGCAGGCCACGCCAGACATCCACCACCGCGGGCGCCACGCCGAGCGCGAGGGGTGCTGCCTGGTCGCGCGCCCTGACCAGGTGCCAGGTGAGGAAAACGGCCAGGCGGCAAAACGCAGCCAGCGGCGCGGCGGCGGGGACCGCGCCGTGGCCGCCGCCCACCACCCGACGCCAGAAGGCCGCGTCGTCAAAGCGCAGATCGAACAGCGGAAACGGGCTTTCCGCGGCGACGGTGAGCGCCTGCGGCGGCAGTGACGCGAGCAGGCCGGCGGCGCCGAACGCGCCAGTCCGGCCGGCAGGATCGGGCCCCTCCGCGCGGGGAATGACGGCGAAGAAGGCTCGATTGAGGTCGTGCAGGGTGCGCACCATCTGCGAATCGAGCACGCGCCGATTGCCGGGGACCAGGGGCGCGCCCTGGTCGCGAACGCCGTCGGTAGGCAGCCACATGGATTGGTCTCCGCGCCGTTTCTCTGGAATTGGAGCCGAAATCGTCGCTGGTCGGACACCCAAGCCCAACGTATATTTTTGGTGTATTTATACCAAAAAATAACCGCCCGACGACCGAGGGGAACGCGATGCGCCTGACGGATGACCGCTACAGCCGCGACTGGCGGCGGATGGAACTGGCCGTGCGAATGATCGGCCACGAGGCGCGCACCGGCACGATCCGGCAGTGGACGGGGCTGTCGGACGACCGAATCCGCAAGCTCTACCGCACGTACCTCGAGTCCGCCCCGGCCACCACCCCGGTGCGCCGGCACCGCGGCAAAACCCCGACCCAGACCGGTTATTTCCTGCGCAACCGCGAACTGCGGCGGCACGCGGCGCTGCTTGCCGGCATCTATACGCGGCTTGGATTGCTCGATCTCGACGCGGTGACCGGCCTTCCGGTTCGCCGCGGTCCCCCGCTCGCGTGGGCGCCGCTCGCGCTGACCGCCTACGAGGCCTACCTTGATCTGTGTCCGGCGGTGCGCATTTCCTTCGAACACGCGAGCCAGCTACTGAACGCGCTGTGGATCGCCACCGAGCTCGATCTGGCACCCTGCTGCCGGTGCTCGGCCCTGATGCTGGTCGACCGGCTGCGTCGTTCGGCGAGTCCGTGCACCTTTTGTGAGACACCGGCGCCCGGCGGTTCGGCAGACGGCTGAGCGACTGTCGAGAGAATGCAGCACAGGTAACGCTAGACTCCTCACGCTAGACTCGCCGCAGGCCCGCGCAGATCCCGACGGTGACCCCGCCATGCACGATCGATCCCCTCGCCGCGCCCCGCACCTGTACGCGGGACCTTATCTCGACCGCGGCGGCGACAAGCGAAAGGACGCGGCGTGGATCGAGGCCGCCCTGCACGCGCCGCAGGCCCGCTTTGTGCCGGTCTGGCGCAGCCTGAACCTCGTGACCGTCAGTGACGCACGGCGGGCCGTGCTCTACCCGAAAGCCGCGATCAGCCCCTGGCTGTCGCACCAGCCCCCCATCTTTCTCGGCCAGTTCCGCGAACACGCGTGTTTCGCCGTGGAACTGCCGGCGACCGATCAGCCGTCGCTGGAGGGTGACTTCGTCGACCTGCGCCTGGCGGGCGGCGACCTCGAGGCGGACGAGGCGGGCCTGCTGGCCTACGCGCGGGCTCTGGTTTACTGGCGCTCCCGGCACCGGTTCTGCGGTGCCTGTGGCGCCGCCACGCGCCCGACGGATGGCGGGCAGGTGATGACCTGCACGAGCGAATCCTGCGCGCAGCAGAGCTTTCCGCGCCTTGACCCGGCCATCATCGTGCTGGTGTCGGACGGTGAGCGGGCCCTGCTCGGCCGCCAGGCCTCGTGGCCTGCGGGGCGCTACTCGACGCTCGCGGGATTCGTCGAGCCGGGGGAGTCGCTGGAAGACGCGGTCGTGCGCGAGGTGGCCGAAGAGGCGGGCGTCGCCGTCACCCACCTCCACTACCACTCGTCCCAGCCCTGGCCGTTTCCGTCGTCGCTGATGGTCGGCTTTGAGGCCGGTGCCGCGGCTGACGAGCCGGTGGTGGGTGAAGAGCTTGAGGACGCGCGCTGGTTCACCCGCGCAGAGATCGCCGCGGGCGTCATCAAGCTGCCACCGAGGCTGTCGATCTCGTTCCGCCTCATCGAGCACTGGTACGACGCCGAGGGCTACAGCCTCGGTACGGATCTGGACAGGCTGGCAGGCCGCGCTCGTTGATCCCGCCGCTGGCGCTCGCGGCCACGGTAGCCGCCGCCTTTGCCGCCGGCGTCATTGATGCGATGGTGGGTGGCGGCGGCCTGCTGCAGCTGCCCGCGCTTTTCGCTGCCCTGCCCGGCACCGCACCGCCCACGCTGCTCGGCACCAGCAAGCTCGCCGGATTCATGGGCACCGGGGCGGCTGCGTGGCGTTACGGGCGTCACGTCCCGCTGCCCGCCCGGGTCATTGCCCCCGGCTGCGCGCTCGGTATCGCCGGCGGACTGCTGGGTGCCGCGCTCGCGACGCACACAAGCCCCGCCCTCTACCGACCACTGGTACCGGTACTGCTCATTACCGTGCTGCTGCTCTCGCTCGCCGCGCGCGGCTTCGGTCTCGCACACCAGCCGCGCTACGACGGCCGCCGGCTGCCGGCCGCCCTCGCCGGCGTGAGCCTCATCGCCGTGTACGACGGCTTCTTCGGCCCCGGCACCGGCACGTTCCTGATGTTCATGCTCATACGCGTGCTGGGCTTTGATTTCCTGCATGCCTCGGCCATGGCGAGGGTCCTGAACGTCGCGACCAACCTCGCCGCACTGGCGTGGTTCTGCGCGCACGGCACCGTACTGCCCGCGCTGGGCTTGACTATGGGCGTGGCCAACGTCTGCGGCGCGCTGATCGGGACGCGCCTTGCACTGCGCGGCGGCTCGCCGCTGGTGCGCAAAGCCTTTGTCTTCGTGGTCGCGCTGCTCATTGTCAAAACGGCCGTTGATGCGTGGCCCTTGTTCCGGTTGCCGTGACGGCGTCACCCGACCGGGCGAGCCAAGCGTGTATCCTCCTGCCGCATGTGTCTGCTGGTGCTCGCCTACCAAGTCCTCGCCGACTGCCCGCTGCTGCTCGCCGGCAACCGCGACGAGCAGCACGCCCGCGCGAGCGCGCCGCTGCAGTGGTGGCCGGACGGCGACCTGGTTGCCGGCCGTGACCTCGTCGCCGGCGGGACGTGGCTCGGCGCCGCGCGCGACGGGCGGTTCGCGGTCGTGACCAACTTCCCGACGCTGCCGGCACCGGCCAACGCGCCCTCGCGCGGCCAGCTGGTGCCCGGGTTTCTGCGCACCCGCGCCACCCCACTCGAGTACCTCGATGAACTCAGCCGCCAGGGCGCGCGCTATGCCGGATTTACGCTGCTGGTCGGCGATACGACCGGAGTAGCCTGCTACTCGAATGCGGACCAGGTCGTGCGCGCGTTGTCTGCCGGTGTATACGGCATCGGCAACGGCCCCCTGAACGAGGACCGCCGGCGCCTGAACGATGCCCGCTCGGAAGTCACCGGGCTGCTGAACGGCGGGCGGGCCGACACCGCTTCGCTCGTTGACCTGTTCCGCCGTGCCGACGGTGTTCGTGGCGAGACACCGTTTCTGAGCGCCGGCGCCTATGGCACCCGATGCACCAGCGTGCTGCGGCTTTCTGGCACGAGCATGTCACTCGAAGAAGTGGCTTACGGGCCGGACGGCACCGTGGCGACGACCTCTGCCGAACGCTGGACGCTGGCGCCCTGACGCTCCCGTGCAGCGCACTGGCCTGAATCGATTCGGCGTGGTCGGCGCGGGCCTTGCTGCCCTCCTGGCGACGGCGCCCGCGCCGGCCGAAATCCGCGTGGACATCGACGGCGTGAGCGGCGCCGAGCGTGCCAACGTGCTGGCCTACCTCAGTCTGCAGCGCTACCGGACGCAGCAGGATCTGGACGAGGCGACGCTGCTGCGACTGGAAGCGCGGGCGGTGGATGAAGTCGGCGAGGCGCTGCAGCCGTTCGGTTACTACGAGCCCACCGTGCGCACCGAATTGCGCCGCGAGGGCGCCGACTGGGTTGCCCGGGTCACGATTCGCCTCGGCGAACCGACCGTCATCGCCGAGGCCTCGGTGAGCGTTACCGGACCCGGCAGCGAGGACAGCAGCCTGACCCAGATCATGGCCGAGAACCGTATCGTGCAGGGTGCACGGGTCAATCATCAGACCTATGACCGGCTGAAGAACGAACTGCTGCGGCGGGCGATCTCGCGCGGCTATCTCGACGCCCACTACGAAAGGAGCGAATTGCTCGTTGATCGCGACAGGCACGAGGCCCGCGCCTACCTTGCCCTGCTCACCGGCGAACGGTACCGGTTCGGGCGCATCACGGTCGACCAGGACCGGCTCAACGAAGGACTGATGCGCCGCTACCTGCGCATCCACGAGGGCGAGTGGTTTGACTCCGGCCAGCTGCTTCGTACCCAGTTCGCGCTCGACGACTCCGCCTACTTCGGCAGTGTCGAAGTGCTGCCGGGCGAGCGCGACACGACGGCACTCACGATCCCGGTCGTGATCACCGCACGGGGCGCGAAACGCAACAAGTACACCGTCGGTGTCGGTTACTCCACCGACCAGCTCTGGCGAGTCACCGGTACGTGGGACAATCGGCTGCTCAACGACGCGGGACACCGGTTCCGCGCCGACATGGCCGTCGGCACCAAGGCACAGAGCTACGGCGTCACGTACACCATCCCGGTCGGCGACCCGGCGCTCGAAAAACTCGAGTTCGGCGCCACTCAGCTCTACGAGTCGCCCGGCGACGTGCACTCGATCACGTCGCTCTTGCATGCCGGCCTGACCCAGGTCAGGGGGCAGTGGCAGTACGTGCCGTTTGTCGACTTCGCGCACACCGAGAGTCAGATCGCCGGCTCCAATTCGACCCAGAACCTGCTGGTTCCCGGCATCACGATTGCCCAGGTGCCGCGCGGCTTCATGAGCAACTCCGGCTCGCAAAGCAGCATCATCGGTTCGACCCCGGGCTCCACCAGTGTCGGCGGCAGCACGTCGGTCGCGGCGGGGGACTCGACCGGGCTGTTCGCCGAGATCCTTGGCACCGGCGAATCGCTGCACTCGGACGTGCGGTTCCTGCGCTGGCGGATCCGCGATACGTTCCAGTACGGTCTGGCGCCCAAGTGGCGACTCGTGCTCCGCGGCGAAGTCGGCATGACGTTTGTGCAGGATTTCGCGCAGATGCCGATCAATTACCGCTTCTTTACCGGTGGCGACCAGTCGGTGCGCGGCTATGCCTACGAGTCCCTCTCGCCGACGGACAGCCTGGGACAGAAGTCGGGCGGCAAGGATCTCCTGGTTGCGAGCACGGAGGTTGACCGCGACATCAGGCCGAACGTCGCCGTCGCGGTCTTCGTCGACGGTGGCAACGCACTGATGCGCTTCGGCGACCCGCTCGCCTACGGCGCCGGCGTTGGCATCCGCTACCGCCTGCCGTTTCTGAGCCTCGGCATCGACGTGGCGAAGCCGCTCTCGAACGGCGGTGGCAGTCCCCGGCTGCACCTCAACATTGCCCCGGTGTTCTGATGACGCGCGCGATTCTCCGTCGCTGGCTGCTGCGCACTCTGGCCGTCATCGGGGTCGTTGTCGTGCTGCTCGGCGGCCTCGCTTACTACCTGACGGCGACGGGACCCGGGTTCCGCCAGCTGGTCGCACTGATTGACCGCCTGCCCGGCATCAAGCTGAAGGGTGAAGAGGTGTCCGGGACGCCCGCGCAGGGGCTGACCGCGGGGCGGCTCAGCATTGACCTCGAGCGCCTGCACGTCGAGATCGGTGGCTTGCGGCTGCGACTGCGGCCGCTGGCACTGTTGGGGGCACGCATCGACTTCGCCGAGGCCTCGGCCGCCTCGGTGGTGATCGACCTGCACACGCAGCCGAAGCACCCGACGACGAATACCGATTTCCTGCCGCGGGGACTGCGGCTGTCTGCCGACGCGATCGGCATCGGCCTGCTGCGGGTCCGCTCGGACGGCGATGCACTGTTCACGGCACGCGATGTGCGCGGCGCCGTGCGGCTCAATGCCACGGAGCTTCGGGCGCGCGATCTGGCCGCGGATGCCGGCGCCTACCGGGTCGGCGGCAGCGTCGCGCTTCATTCGGGCGACCCGATCGGACTCGACGGGGAGCTGACCGTGCGGGCACGGGTTGGCAGTGACGATGCCATCGTCGCCGCGCTCATCGGTGGCACCCTCGACCGGCTGACCGTGCAGGCCGACGGCGAGCGGCCCCGGGGCATTCGCTTTCTGGGCGCTGTCGATCTTCGCGAACGCGTCCACGTGGCCGGTCGCCTGAGCATCGACACGAAGGATCTCGCGCCGCTCACGGGCAGTACCGCATCGGGACCGGTCGCTGGCAACCTTGACGTCAGTTACGACAGTCAGGTCTTCGTCATTGGTGGCACCGTCGCCATGGAACGCCTGCCGCTGGGCAAACTGGCCGTGGCTGCGAGGGGCAGCTACCGCCCGGGCGTGCTCACGCTCGACAGCGCCGAGCTTCGCCAGCTGGCGGGCAGCGCGACGGTCACGGCACGCGCACGCGTCGACCTCGAGCCCGCGACCGTGCTGTCCGTCGACGCCGCCTGGAGCAACGTCAGCTGGCCGCCGCTCGGCCGGGCCACGGTGACGAGCCCCCGCGGCAACGTGCGGGTCGTCGGCCCCCTGGATCTCCTTGATGTTCTCGTCACCGGTGATCTCAGGTCGCCGGCGCTGCCGCAGGCGACCGTGGACGGCAATCTGACCGTGGAACCGGGCAGAGTCACCCTGAAACGCCTCATCGCCCGCACGCTGGGCGGCGCGGTTACCGCGAGCGGCGCGGCGGACCTCGGCGGGGCCCGCGCGTGGACGGCCGAGGTCGCTTTGAAAGGCGTCAATCCCGGACAGCTGCGGCCGATGCTCGCCGGTCGCGTCGACGCCGCACTGAGCGCGAAGGGTACCGGGTTCGACCCCTATGGCAGCTGGCAGGCGACCCTCCACTCGGTGGGCGGCACCCTGCGCGGACACCCGGTTCGCGGCTCCGGCGGCGTGACGATGCAAGGCGGCGAGCTCGCGCTTGATCACCTGGCGCTCAGCCTCGCGAGCCTGCATGCCAGCGCCAACGGCCGGCTCGGCAAGACCAGCGTGCTGTCGGTCGACGCGTCGGTCAGCGATATCGGCGAGTTCATCGCCGATTCCCATGGCAGCGCGGACATTCGCGGCACGTACAGCTCGGACCGTGCGGCCGAGGCGCTGCAGGGCGACGCGCACGCGCGCGGCCTGCGCGTGGGCACGATCGGCGTGGAAGCACTGAGCGCGCACGCCGACATCGACTCGTCACGCACCTCCACATCCACCCTCGCACTCTCCGCGCAGCGGATCGTCGCGGCCGGGCAGACGATCGAAGGCCTCACCGTCGAAGGCCACGGCATCGCGACGGACCACGGCGTCGGACTGTCGGTCACGGCACCGGCAGCCACGCTCGTACTGCACGCGCACGGCGCGTACGGCGATGGCGTGGAGACGCTGCACGTTGACGAAGCCACCGAGCACGGGGTCAGGTCCCCGACGCTCACGCTCGAGACTCCGACCACCCTCACCGTGGGCCATGGCCACGCGGCCCTCGAGCGGACCTGCCTGCGCGCGGACGCGATGCGGCTTTGCGCGGCCGCTGACTGGAAGAACGGCGCGCCCTGGTCGGCGTCCCTGAGCGCCGATTCGGTACCGCTTCGCCTGCTCCCGGTGCCGGTCCGGGCCGGCAGCGAGCTCCTGGGGTCGCTGTCAGTCAGTGCCGCTGCGCACGGTGCGCCAGACAGGGCAGTCACGGCAACGCTGCGGGCCGACCTGCAATCCGCCGGCTTGCGCTACCGGCTGACCAGCGGCCGCGATGAAGAAGTGATGTTCGGCACGGGCGTCGTCGAGGCCAGCGCGGACGAGGCCGCCGTCGTGGTCCGGGCCGGGCTGCAGAACAGCACGGACACCTTCCTCGATTTCTCGGCACACGCCCCCCGCACCGATTCCGTGCCGCTGGCGCGGGAGCCGATCGACGGGCGCCTGCAGCTCAGGACCCGGGAACTCGGTCTCGCACCGCTGCTGCTGCGGGAGCTCGACCGGCTGACCGGGCTGCTGGAAGCGGACCTGCACCTTGGCGGTACGCTGGCGGCACCCGAGGTAGCCGGGCACGTCGCCGTCAGCGACGGCGAGGCCGACATCTACCTGTCCAACCTCCTCCTCAAGCAGATCAATGCGCGGGCGACCTTCACCGGCAATCGGCTGGACATCGACGGCAGCGCCCGCGCGGGCGATGGCACGCTGTCGTCCACCGGCACCGTGGCCTGGGAGAACGGCAAGCCGGTCGGCGACCTGCGGTTCAAGGGCGAGAACCTGCTGCTGGCCAATCTGCCGGAGGCGCGGGTAGTGGCCTCGCCGAACCTGTCCATCAAACTCGGCGACGGCGTGCTGCGGATCAGCGGCGACGTGCGCATTCCGAGCGCGCGGATCACGCCGAAGGACCTGTCGAATGCGGTTCGGGTGTCACCCGACCAGGTGTTCGCCGGCGGCACGGTCCGTAGCGACGCGGCGCCGCTGCGCACGGAGACGGTCGTGCGCCTTGACGTCGGTCCCGACGTGAAACTCAACGCGTACGGACTGAAGGGCCTGCTGCAGGGTACGGTGACGGTTTCGGCCCACAATGACGATCAGGTCGTGGGCACGGGTGAACTGGAGGTCAAGGACGGGCATTACCTCGCCTATGCCCGTGACATGGACATCGAGCGGGGTCGGCTGATCTTTCGCGGTGGCGCCGTGGATGACGCGGGCATCGACGTCAGGGCGTCGCGCAAGCTGCCGGGATACACCGCGGGCGTGAACGTGCGCGGCACGCTGCAGACGCCACAGATCTCGTTCTTCTCGGACCCACCCCTGCCGCAGAGCCAGATCGCCTCGCTGCTGATCGTCGGCCAGACGCCCGACGCGCTGCAGAACGGCGGCGGTGCCGGCAGCCTTCTCGCCGCCCAGGGTGGCGCCCTCCTCGTCGGCGACTACACGCATTACCTTGGCATCGACCAGATGACGGTCGAGGCCGATTCGAACAACGGCACGGCGCTCGTGCTCGGCAAGTTCCTGACCCCGCGGCTCTACGTCAGCTACGGGATCAGCCTGGCCCAGGCCATCAATACGCTGAAACTGCGCTACACCATCGGCGACAACTGGGTGGTCAACACCGAAAGCGGCCTGAACCACAGCGCGGACGTGCAATACAGCTTCCAGCGTTAGCCGCGCGGAGGTGGTTGACCCCGGGCGCATAAAAATGCACCATGCGTGCAAATTTATGCAGAACGGCACCTCACCATCCCCCGATGCCCGGCGCGAGGCCCTGCGCGGAATCCTGCGCGCCTCCCCTTCCCGCCGCCAGGCCGACCTCGTCCGCGAGCTGAAGGCGCTCGGCTTCGCCGTCACCCAGTCCAGCGTCAGCCGCGACCTGCGCGAGCTCGGCGTGGCACGGATCGGCGATCGCTACGTGCTGGCCGAGGACGCGAGCCCTGGCGCGACGCCCTTCGGGGTGCTCGCGGGCTTTGTCCGCGAGGTGCTGACCGCCGGCCCGAACCTCACCGTCGTGAAAACGACGGTTGGCACGGCGCAGAGCGTCGCCGTGGCCATCGACCGTGACCGCTGGCCCGAGGTGGTGGGCACGATTTCCGGGGACGACACCATCTTCATCGCAAGCGACGATCAGCAGGCGCAGCAGCGCCTCGTGCTGCGCCTGCGCACTACCTTCAACGTCTGAGGCCTGTTCATGACTGACTCACGCACCGCTGGCGCGGAACCCATCCTGCTGGCTTTTTCCGGCGGGCTCGACACGTCCTTTTGCGTGCCCTGGCTGCGCGAGACGTACGACCGTCCGGTGATCACGGTGACCGTCGACACGGGCGGTATCGATGCCGACGCCGCGCGCGTGCTGGCCGAACGCTCGGCGCAGCTCGGCGCCGTCGCGCATCACATTGTCGATGCACGACAGGCCTACTGGGACCGGGTACTGAAGTTCCTCGTCATGGCCAATGCGAGACGCGGCCAGATGTATCCCCTGTGCGTGGGTGCCGAGCGCGTGCTGCAGGCGCAGACCATTGCCGACCTGGCGCTGAAGCTCGGCACGCGGACCGTCGCGCACGGCTGCACCGCCGCCGGCAATGACCAGGTCCGCTTCGAGGTCGCGTTGCGGACGCTGGCGCCGGGCCTCGAAATCCTGGCGCCGGTACGCGACCAGGCGTTCAAGCGTCCGGAGCAGCTCGCCTTTCTGGAAGCGCGGCAGCTGCCCGTACCGCCCTTCGGTGCGGCCTACTCGGTCAACCGCGGGCTGTGGGGAGTGACCATCGGCGGCCGCGAGACCCTGACCTCCGACGGCTCGATCCCCGACCATGCCTGGGTACTTGGCCCCAGGGCCTTCAGCGAACCCCTGCCGCCGGCCAGCCACCACCTGCGCTTCGAGCAGGGCGTGCCCACCGCGCTCGACGGCAAGGCACTGTCGCCGGTCGCGCTCATCGAGGCACTGGAGTCCATGGGCGGTCCCTACGGTATTGGCCGTGGCATCCACCTCGGCGACACGGTCATCGGCACGAAGGGTCGGGTGGCCTACGAAGCGCCCGCCGCCGAAATGATCCTCGTCGCGCACCGCGAACTCGAAAAGCTCGTCCTCACCGGCCGCCAGATCCGGGTGAAGGACTCGGTTGCCGGGCCCTACGCCGACCTGGTGCACGAGGGCCAGCACCTCGATCCGGTGTGCCGGGACATCGAGGCGCTCCTGCTGTCGTCGCAGACCCGGGTCAGTGGCGAGGTGAAGCTGCTGCTTCGCCCGGGCGCGCTGTTCGTCGAGGGAGTCACGTCGCCGTACTCGCTGATGACCGTCTCCAAGGGCGTGTACGGCGAAGCCGCCGGCGAGTGGTCAGCCGCTGACGCGCTCGGTTACTCGAAAATGCTCGCCCTGCCGAGCATGTTCCACGCCCGGGCCGGCAGGGTCCCGTCATGAAAAGCGTGGTCGTCGACAAGATCGCCTCGGTTACCCAGGGTTGTTCGCTCGGTCGGGAACTGCGCATCAGCGCCGACATTCCCTGCGCCGAAGGCGTCGTTCTCGTCGTCGAAATACTGACCTCGAAGAACACCTACAACATGCTCGAACTCACCAGCGGCCGAATGGCGAAGGTGGCGAAGGGCGACATCGTCGTCGGCGCGCTTGGACACCGCAATGCGCTCTTTGGCTACTCGGGCCACGTCCCGGAGCAGCTCAAGGTCGGCGATACCGTGCAGATGCTGAACATCGGCGGCGTGCTTGGAATCTGCGACTCCGCCAACCCCGACAAGGGCAAGCCGTTCGACTGCCGCGTGCTCGGCGTCGTGCTGCAGTTCCCGTTCCTCGGCGAGCGGATCGGCGTGCCGGCCCGGGTCGGAATGCACTCGCTCGACCTTGGCGCGGCCCTCGATACCCGAAACGTGCCGGTCATCGCGCTCGCGGGATCGTGCATGGAAGCGGGCAAGACCGCGGCCGCCTGTGCGCTGATTGCGCGCCTGCGGCATCGTGGCGTGCAGGTGCACGCCTTCAAGGCCACCGGCGTGTCGCTGCGCCGGGACATCCTTGCTATGGAAGACGCCGGTGCCCGTCGTACGGCCATATTCACCGACTTCGGCGTCGTCACGACCACCGATGCCGTCGGCCCGGCGCTGACACGGACCATGCTGACGGAGCTGTGCAAGGGCGAGCCTGACGTGGTCGTCTTCGAGCTCGGCGACGGCCTGCTCGGCACGTACGGCGTCGAAGCCATCCTCTCGGCACCGGATATCGCGCGCCAGCTCACGGCCGTGATTCTCTCCGCAAACGATCCCGTCGCGGCGTGGGGCGGCGTCAAGCTGCTGCGCGAGCGATTCGGCATCGAGCCCGCGCTCGTCACGGGCCCCGCGACCGACAACCAGGTGGGCGTCGACATCGTCGAGCGGCGGGTCGGGGTCAAGGCCATCAACGCGCTCGGCAACTCAGCGGCTTTCGGCGACCACATGCTCGGCCTCGTGCTGCCCGACTTCATCCCGCCGCACGGCGCGCCAGGCGCATGAGCCCGCCCGACGCACGCGCGATCCCCGCCTTCGTCCTGGGCGGAACCGGCTACGTGGCCGGCGAACTCCTGCGCCTGATCGCCGGCCACCCGCGCTTTCGCTTCGCCGGCATCGCCTCCGACTCCCGCCCGGGAACGGCGATCGATGCCGCTTTCCCCCACCTCGGCCCGGCGTACCGCGGCGGCGTTTTCACCAGCGTCGATTCGCTGCTGGACGATCTGTCGGCCTGCGAGTCGGCGGCACTGTTCTGCGCCGCGCCGCACGGCGCCGCCGCCGCCCTCGTCGCGCGCGCGCTCCTGGCACGCACACGGGCGCTGCATATCGTCGACCTATCGGCCGATCACCGGTTCCGCACTGCCGCCGCCTACGAAGCCGTCTACGGCGCGCAGGCCGCGGGCGATGAGCAGCTCGCCCGCTTCACGTGCGCGGTTCCCGAGCATGTCGCGGTGGTGCCCGACACCCACATCGCGCATCCGGGCTGCTTCGCGACCGCGATGCTGCTCGCGCTCGTGCCCCTGCTGACTCACGGTGTGATTGATTCCGACGTCTACGTCAGTGGCGTAACGGGCAGCACGGGCTCGGGCCGCACGCCGGTCGCCGGGACCCATCACCCGGACCGGCATGGCGACTACTACGCCTACAAGGCGCTCGCCCACCGGCACGCGCCCGAAGTACGCGCGGTCGCCGCCGGGCTCACCGGCGTTGACTGCCGGCTGCACTTCGTCCCTCACTCCGGGCCCTTCGCACGCGGCATCGAGATCACGCTGCAGGCGCGCCTGCGCCAGCCGATGAGCGGGGCAGACGTCAGTGCGCTGTACGCCGAGTTCTACCGTACCAGTCCGTTTGTCGGCGTGTCGGCACGCGAACCGCACATCAAGGAAGTGGCCGGCAGCAACTACGCGCGCCTCTGCGCGACGACCGCGGATGGCAGCATCGCCGTGCAGTCGGTCATCGACAACCTGACCAAGGGGGCGGCCGGCGGCGCCGTGCAGTGGATGAACCGGCTGTTCGCACTCCCCGACGAGACCGGCCTCACCGCGCCGGCAGCAGGATGGACCTGACGATGGTCGACAACGGCACTCACCTCATTGACCTCGCGGACCTGTCCCGTGACGAGGTCACGGCCCTGGTCGACCTCGCCGCGCGGCTGCGGTCCCACCCGGAACCGGCGGCACTCGCGGGCAAGGTGCTGGGACTCGTCTTTTTCAATCCGTCGCTGCGCACGCTCGCCTCGACCCAGGCGGGCATGGCGAAGCTCGGTGGCAGCTCCTTCGTCATCACGCCCGGCGCCGGTACCTGGCAGCTGGAGTCGCGCCTTGGGGTGCGCATGGACGGTGCCTGTGCCGAACACGTCCGGGAAGGACTGCCGGTGCTCGCCTCGTTCTGCGACGCGCTCGGAATCCGCGCCTTCGCCGCCGGCAAGGACTTGGCCGCGGACCTTGCCGACACGGAGTTTCGCGCCATGGCGGCCGTGGTGCCGGGCCCGCTGATCAATCTCGAGTCGGCGATCGCGCACCCCATGCAGGGTCTTGCCGACTGGCGGACGCTCGACGACCTCGGCGTGCCGCGCCACTCCCGGTTCGTGCTGAGCTGGGTCAATCACCCGCGGGCACTGCCGCTCGCCGTGCCCGCGACCACCGTGCACATGGCCGCGCTGCGTGGCCACGAGGTGGTCGTGCTGCGGCCCGACGGCTATGCACTGCCACCCGAGGTGATGCAGCGGGCCCGCGACGCCGCTGCGATCGGCGGCGGTTCCGTCACCGAGACGACGGACCGGGCGGCGGCTTTGCGCGGCGCCTCGATCGTCTACGCGAAGGAATGGGGCTCGCCGCTCCATTACGGCGACGCGACCGCCGAGGCCGCGTTGCGCGCGCCGCTGGCCGAGTGGCAGGTCGACGAGTCCTGGTTCGCCGGCAGCGCGGCCGACTGCCGTTTCATGCACTGCCTCCCGGTCCGGCGCAACGTGGCCGTCGCCGACGCGGTGCTGGACGGCGGGCGCAGCGTGGTTCTCACCGAGGCCAACAACCGACTATGGACGCAGATGGCGGTCCTCTACCGTCTGCTTCGAGGCTGAGCGAGGACGCAACCGCGCGTCC
>CAITAM010000444.1 GCA_903890265.1 uncultured Pseudomonadota bacterium
GCGGGCGACGGCGTTGCCGGCGGCGCCGCCAGCCCGCGCAGCGCCTCGCCCTCGAGCCGGTACTCGCTCCAGCCGGCGACCGGTCGCGCACCCATGCCGGTGTAGAAATCGATCGCGCGGCGATTCCAGTCCAGGACCGACCACTCGAGGCGGCCGCAGCCGCGCTCGACCGCGAGGCGGGCGACGTACGCGAGCAGCGCGGTGCCGACACCCTGGCCACGAAAATCCGAGCGCACGTACAGGTCCTCGAGGTGCAGGCCGCGCCGGCCATGGAAGGTCGAGAAGTTGTGGAAGTAGACCGCGAAGCCCGCGACCGACCCGTCGACGCGCGCGAGCATGGCCTCGGCTCCCGGCCGGTCTCCGAACAGCGAATCGGCGAGCTCCGCTTCCGTCGCCACGAACTCGTGGCTGAGCTTCTCGAGCTCGGCGAGCTCGCGGATGAGAGCGAGCAGCGCACCGATATCGGCGGGTTCAACCGGGGTGAGCGTGAGCATGGCGGGGAGTGTAGCGTAACTGTGCTTGACGGCGTGGCGATCGCTGCCATAGTTGAGTGCACGCGCGACTCAACCCACTTCAAGTGCTCGCCAGTGACGACCCTCACGCCCGACTGCCGGCTGCCGACCCGCACCCGCACCCTGCTTGGGGCGCTGCTCGTCGCGGTTCTCTGCGCGCGCGCCGAGGCCGCCGAGGTCAGCGGCCGGCTCGGCAGCGGCCGGCCGGGCGCACCGGCGCTGCGCGTCTACGCCTGGTCACGCAGCACGGGGCACCTCTACAGCCTCGCGAACGGCACCGCGATCCGTTATCGCCTCGAGCTGCCGCGCGGCCATTACTGGCTGTTCGCCGGGCTCGAGGGCGCGGGCGCCTCGCCGATCTACGGCGCGTACACCGAGTACGTGCGCTGCGTGGCGCGCACCGGGGCGGCTGACGCCGAGTGCGTCCAGCACGGCCTCGCCGAGGTCGAGGTCGGCACGCGCGCCCTGAACGACGTGGACCTGATTGACTGGGCGCTGCCGGACGACGTGGCGACGGGCCTCGACAGCCTGCTCGGTCGACCGCCGGGCGATCCCTACGACGAGTCCGGGCGCGCGGCACCGAAGTTTTCGGAGTACCCGGCGCGGCGGAGCGCACCGTCAGGCCCCGACGCACACGACCTCGCCGGCGAGCGCGGCGGTGACCGGGAGGTACTGCTCACGGCGCTCGGCGAGGCGGCCAACTTCGCCGGCCGCTGGTCACTGGTGCCGCTCGGCTGCGCGACCGCCTGCAGCGGCATCGCGCTGCTCGACCACACCACGGGATCGGTGTTGTATCCCGAGGCACTGAACCCGCTGCCAGACCCCGCGCCGTGCGAGACGCGCGCGTCGCTGCAGTACCGGCGCGACAGCCGCCTCCTGATCGTGCGCAGCGGCGGCAAGGGCGGCAAGGGCGCCGCGACCGTCACCTACTACACCGTGGACGGCGAGCCGGCGGCACTGAAGGCGATCGCGAGCCGCGCGCTCGCCGAGCCCGGACCCGCGCACTGCCCACAGCCGCTCGCGCGGCGCTGACACCGGCTGGCGAACCGGCGGATCGGGGCCTGCCCGGCCCGCGCTAGCCGAGGCTGCGCGGCAGCTGTGTCGGCGGGGCAGCGGCTGCCGGGATCGCGACCGCGGTCGAGGCGTGCACGTGCAGGATCCGCCAGCCGTCGCTCTCGCGGCGAAACACGATGCTGCGCCGTCCCTGATCGTCGCCGATGCGAATGATGGCGTCGGCCAGCGCGTGGTCGGTGCCGAGCAAGGCGTGGTGGAAGTTTTCGACCGCGAGCACCAGCGGTTCGCGGCCGCCCTCGCCGCGCGCGGCGAACATCCGCCGGAAACGCGCCTCGATCGCCGCCCGGCCACGCACGGCGTCGCGCCCGCCGCTCGCCGGCAGGAACATGGTCGCGTCCGCGGTCAGGCACTGCGTGAGCGAGGCGAGGTCAGCGGCCTCGATCGCGCCCAGGAAGCGGCGGAAGAGGGCTTCGGCGGCGGCGGCCTCGCTCACGGCGCCACCGCCGCTCGGGCAAGCGGCACCAGCACCAGCGCGCGCTCCCGGTAGTGGCTGACGTCGGTATCGCCGAGGCGAACCTCGCCGAAGTGTTCGACACGCACCGCGCGCACCACGTCGCCGCCCGCGGTCCAGTCGATCTGCACGGGCACCGTGCCGCCGTCCGCACCGTGGCCGCTGCCGACGGCGCCGGCAGGCACGGCGGTGCGGACAGCCAGCGGCACGTCCGCCTCGTAGAAATAGCGGATCGCGGGCAGCCGCGACGGGGCCTTGCCGGATGCCGCCCGCGGCGTCTCTTCGACCGCCACCAGCACGTCACCCCGCCGGCAGAAGCGGTAGCGGGCGGCCGCGTCCTCGCCGGCCACGAGACCCTGCTTCTGGCAGTCGCGCCAGACCCGCGCGTAGCGGTCGGCGGTCGCGGCACCTTCCGCTGCCACCCAGCCCGGCAGCAGCAGTGCGCCAACGCTGCCGAGGAGATACGCGCGTCGTGTCCTCATCAATCCCATGCCCTGCCCCGTGTGTCCCGGCACCGCTAATCCGCCGCGGTCGGCGGATTCATAATAGAGTAACAGGACGCCCGCGGACGACGCCGGCCGCCCTCGCACGAGCACCGCAGCCATGAAGACCCTGTCCAGTGTATTGATGAAGGGACTGGCGACAGTCCTGCCGATCGCGCTGACGATCTACGCCATCGTCTGGCTCCTCATGACCGCGGAGTCGGTGATGCACCGGGTCGTGACGCTGGTGCTGCCCGAGTCGCACTACTGGCCGGGCCTTGGCATCGTCGCCGGCCTGCTCGTGCTGTTCGTAGTCGGCTCGGCCGTCAACGCCTACCTCGTGCGGCGGGCCATCCGCGTCTGGGAACGGTTTCTCGGCCGGATCCCGGTCGTCAAGACCGTCTACAGCGCCATCCGCGACATGACCCGCCTCCTGCCGTCGGGCGATTCGCACGGCGACCTGCAGAGCGTGGTCCTGTGGCGGACGCAGGGCGCCTACCTGCTCGGCTTCATCACGCGCGAGGCGCTGCCCGAGTTTGGCGAGGCCACGCCCGAGGCCGATCTCGTTGCCGTCTACGTGCCGCTGTCGTACATGATCGGCGGCGTCACGCTGTACCTGCCCCGCTCGGCGCTGACCGCGCTCGACATGCCGGTCGAGACCGCGATGCGTCTCGCGCTGACCGGCGGCATGAGCGCCGTGCGCGAGACCGACGCCGACCTCGGCGCGCCGGTGACCCGCGGGCGGACGGGCTAGGCGCCCTGGGCGAGCGCGGTGTAGCCGCCGTTACGCGGCGCGCGGTGGGCGCGGTAGGCGAGTTCCACGCGCTCGATGCCGGCCGTGCAGCGGGCGACCCGGCGGATCTGGTTCAGCAGCCGGTGCAGCACGATGCGGCCGCCACCGGCCAGGTTGAGTGAGCCATCCGGCAGCACCGACAGGTGCACGATCGTCAGGCGGTCGATGCTGTCGCGCACGTAGACGACGACCCCCACCGGCTCCGCCTCCTCGCTCGAACCGCGCACGGCGTACAGGCACTGCACGTCCGGCAGGCCCGCCACCAGGATCTGCAGGCGGCCGTTCTGCGCGACAATTTCGGGAATGCCAAAGCGCTCGATCGTCGAGGCGATCTCGTCGCGCAGCGCGTGCTGGCGGACGTTGAAGAACAACAGCGCCTCGAGCGCGGCACGGCTCGACGCCGGCAGTCTCGAGGTCAAGCGAAAGTCATCCGCCATGGTCGTCTCCTTCGCAGGCGCCACCGGCGCGTGACGACCCCTGAGTCGGGGTCGGCGCCGGCGCCGGCGCCGGCGGGCGTACGGCGGCACTGTGCGCCACGGGGGGGGACCTGTCCACCCGGTCGCCGCCGGGCGACGGCGGGAAAGTCGTGGATAAATAGCGACTTATAGCCCACAGCCGGCATCGGCCGCGGCCCGGCCGGCACGCCCGGAAGCGGCGCCAAGTCACGGTTTGGATTGACTTAAATCGGGGGCCTGGCGCCGGTGGCCGAGCCTGCCCGGCGTGTGGGCTGCCCGCCACGCAGGGGACGGGGCCTCGCCCGCCGTGCCGCCCGGCGCGTGCCGGGGCGGGGTCATTGGGACTAGAATCCGCGCACGGGCGACGCAGTGCCGCCCGCCCGCGTCAGCCGCCGCACGGAGCCAAGGCACATGAAAATCGACATCAATGGCCAGAGTCACGATCTCGACGTGCCCGCCGACATGCCGCTCCTCTGGGTCCTGCGCGACGTCGTTGGCCTGACCGGCACCAAGTACGGCTGCGGCACGGCGCTCTGCGGCGCCTGCACCGTCCACCTCGACGGCCAGCCGGTGCGCTCGTGCGTGACGCCGGTGGGCTCGGTCGGCAGCGGCCGGGTGACGACGATCGAAGCGGTCGGCGGCAGCGCCCTCGGCCAGCGCGTGCAGGCGGCCTGGGTCGCCGAGGACGTGCCGCAGTGCGGTTACTGCCAGTCCGGCCAGATCATGTCGGCGGTGAGCCTGCTCGCGGCGACGCCCGCACCGAGCGATGCCGACATCGACACCGCCATGGCCGGCAACCTCTGCCGCTGCGGCACGTACAACCGCATCCGCGCCGCCATCAAGCGGGCCGCCGTCGCCTGACCGCCCGACAGGGCGCGACCCCGCGCGTCTCAGTCGAGGCCGCCGGCGAGATCGAGCACGAAGGCGTATTCCTCGGCGATCTCCGTGAGCCGTGCGTAGCGGCCGGACAGGCCGCCGTGGCCGGCCTCGAGATTGATCCGAAGCAGCACCGGCACCTCGCGGGTCGACGCCTCGCGCACCCGCTGCACCCACTTCGCCGGCTCCCAGTACGGCACCTGGCCGTCCCACAGCCCGGCCGTCACGTACTGCGCGGGGTAGGGCCGTGGCGCGACGTTGTCGAGCGGTGAGTAGGCCGCGATCGCGGCATAGTGCGCGGCCTCGCGCGGATCGCCCCACTCGTCGTACTCGTTGCTGGTGAGGGGCAGGTCCTCGTCCAGCATGCTGGTCAGCACGTCGACGAAGGGGACGTGCAGCACGAGACCGAGGTAGTCCTCGGGCGAGCGGTTGGCGACCATCGCCATCAGCAGACCGCCCGCGCTGCCGCCGGCACCGAAGCAGCGCGTGGCATCGATCGCGCCGCTCGCCACGAGATGGCGCGTCACGGCGACAAAATCGCGCGCGCTGTTTTCCTTGTTGAGCAGGCGCCCCGCGTCATACCAGGCCCGGCCGAGCTCCTGGCCGCCGCGCACGTGGGCGATGGCGACGACGAAGCCGCGGTCGATGAGCGACAGCCGCGTGACCGAAAACGTCGCGTCCGAGGCAATGCCGTAGGCGCCGTACGCCGTCTGGTAGAGCGGCGCCGGAACCGAGGCATCGCGGTCGGCAAGCCGCACGGTGGTCACCGGAATCCGCACGCCGTCCGGCGCCGTCGCGTAGCCGAACTCGGTGACGTAGCGGGAGAGATCGACGCCCGGCACCTCGTCCTGCTTGAGCAGGCGCGGCTCGCCGCCTTGCAGCGCGAGTTCGTAGACGGCGTCCGGCCAGGTGGGCGTCGTCTCCACGTAGCGCAGCGTCCGCGCCGCGAAATCCGGGTTGTCGTCGAGACCGAGCGCACCCGCGGGGCCACGGGCGGTCAGCAGGCGGCCGTCGTCGCCGGCGCCGGTCAGCACCCGCAGCCGCGGGCCGGTCGCAACGCGTTCGCTCAGCACGAGAAAGGTCTCGAACGCATCGATCCCGGACAGCAGCACGTCCGCGCGGTGCGCCACGAGTTCGGTCCATGTCGAGCGGTCGGTCACCGTCGCCACCGGCGCCTCGACGAGCCTGAAGTTCGGCGCCTCCTCGTTCAGCAGCAGCAGGAAGCGCCCGTCGCGATCGTCGACGTGGTACTCGAGGTCCCGCCGCCGCGGCAGCACGACCGCGAAGGCGAGCGCCGGGTCGTCGGCGCGCGCGACGCGGTATTCGGTGGACACGGTGCTCGCGAGGACGAGGTACAGGTAGCGCCCGGAACGGCCGCGGTACACGCCAAGGAAGTAGCTGTCGTCAGGCTCCTCGTACAGCACGCGGTCGCTGGCCGGATCGCTGCCGAGCCGGTGGGCGCGGACGACGTGGCCGAGCAGCGTGTCCGGGTGCTTGAGCACGTAGAGCACGGTGCGGCTGTCGGCCGCCCAGCCGACATCGTCCTCGACCGGGCTGATCGCGACGCCCTGGTCCTCGCCGGTGGCGATCTCGCGCACCCTGAGGGTGTACTCGAGGCGCCCGACCGTGTCCTCGGTGTAGGCCACGAGCCGGTTGTCGTCGCTGATCTCGATGCTGCCGAGCGAGTAGTGCTCGTTGCCGGCCGCGAGCAGGCTGACGTCGAGCACGATCTCCTCGGCCGATTCGAGCGTGCCCTTACGACGCGCATGGATCGGGTACTCGGCGCCGGCCTCGTAGCGTACGTAGTACCAATAGCCCCGCTCGAACACCGGCACGCTCTGATCGTCCTCGCGGATCCGGCTGCGCATCTCGGCCGTCAGCGCCTGCACGGTGCCTGCCAGCGGCCGGAAATACGCGTCGGTGTACTCGTTCTCGGCCCGCAGGTGCGCGAGCACGTCGGGCGCCGCCCGTTCGTCATCGCGCAGCCAGGCGAGCTCGTCGATCCGCGTCCCGTGCGCCGCCTTGAGCACCGTGCGCTCGCGGCGGGCGAGCGGCGCGGGCATCACGGGCCGCCGCCCGGCCACCTTCACGGTCATGCGTGGCCCGCCGGCAGCCGCGACAGCGCGACCGCCGATACCGCGCCCAGCGCCGTCTCCGCGAGGTCGCGGGCGAGCCCCAGCGCCTCGCGCGGCGCACTCTCGATCAGCCCGGCACGGATCGCGAGCGCCATCGCAAGCGCCTGCAGCACGTCGCCGTTGCTCGTCACGCCGAGCACGTGGATCTCGCGGGTCAGGGTCTCCTCGAGGGCCGTCAGGAGCTGCTGGACCCGCATCGGCGAGACCGTCTCGGGGTGCAGGGGCAGGCTGACGTCCAGCACGGTGCCGGACTCGGTGATGGTGCGGTAGGGCAGAACTCGCATGATGACCTCGGTGGGGATTCGCGATGCCGCGGCTAGCGGCTCGTCAGCAGTGAGCGGGCCGCGGCGAGGCCCGAGAGGAAGGCGGCTTCGACGCGCGCGCCGATGCACCAGTCGCCGCAGAGCGCGAGGCGCCGGCCCGCATCGTACAGACACGCGTCACCGAGCGGCGTGCTGACCCGCGCGTAGCGCCAGCGATGCAGGACCGTGCCCGCGGGCGGTGGCAGGGTCAGCGCGAGGCGACGGCCGAATGCCGCGAGCAGCCGGCTCACGACCTCGTCCGGCGCGGCCGCCTCCATGGCCCGGCTGAAGCCGGCATCGGCGTGCAGCACCCAGGCTTCGCCGGCGGGGCGGCCGGCCTTCGCCGAGTTGCGACAGACATAGGGCAGCACGGCGTCCGGCCGGAAGTCGACGTCGAACGGCGTCGGCAGCGGTGCCGCGAAGGTCAGCATCAGCGCGGTGCAGGGCTCCATGACCACGGCCTCAAGCGCGCTCTGAAAAACGCCCGGCTCCGGGAGGAGCGCCGCGGCCTGTGGCGCGGGAATGGCCAGCAGCAGGCCGGCAAAGGGACCGGCACGCCGGCCCGCGCCGTCGTCGAGCCACCAGCCACCCTCGTGCGTGATCGCCCGCACCGTCCATTCGCGGTGCACCGTGAAATCCCCGAGCAGTGCCTCGCCGAGGCTCGCCATGCCGGGCACGGCGTAGAACGCGGGCTCCGCCGGCGCGCCCTCGCCCCAGCTGAGCGCGAGCGGTGCGAGCCCGCCGGCGTGGCGCGCGCCGGCAAGGCGGCTCGCGAGGCGCTCGTCGCGCACCGTGAAGTACTGCGCGCCGTGGTCAAACGCCGTGCCGAGCGCACGCCGCGTGGCGACGCGCCCGCCGAGTCCGCGGCTCTTCTCGAAAACCTCGACGGCTACGCCCGCATCGACGAGCGCGCCCGCCGCCGCGAGGCCGGCCACGCCCGCACCGATCACTGCCATGCGTTCAACCACTGCCCGCCTCCGTCCTGCCGCCGCCATTGCCGCCGCCGTCACCGTCGACGGCCACCACACCCGCTCCGCGGGCCGCGTGCTAGCCTTGCGCCCATGCAGAGCTTAAGCCGCGCCCTCGTCCTAGCCGCCGCCGTCGTCACCGGCCTCGCTGCCCCGCCAATGGCGCACGCCGCGAAGCCGGCCGACGCCCCGCCCTACCGCGGGCGCACGGTCTGCTGCACGGACCCGGCCACCTTCGACTACGTCGCGCTGCCCGATCACGGCAGCATCGACGTCGACATCGGTCCAACGACGCCGCTGTTCGAATTCCAGTCCGGTGTCAGCGCGTTTCGGGCCTTTCGCCTGCCGGTCCTGTCGGTGCCCTACCTCATCGAGGTACGCAGCCGCCTGCGCGGCGGCCCGGATCCGCTCAAGGCACGCGTGTTCTACCCGGCAGCAGCCCTCCTGAACGGCGATTACCTCGTGATGCGCTCGGTCGGGGTCGAGGAGCTCGTCGCGGACTGGACGCTCTTCGAGCGCGCCGAATACCCGGCCTACCGTCTCGCGGTCGGGGTCGACCCCGCGCGCAGCCGCGAACGCTACCTCGTCGTCTACACGCCGCTCGCCGTCCTCGGTCCGCGCCCGGTGCCGGCCGAAGCCGAGTCGGCCGACGAGTCCGCGCGCAATGCGTACCTCGGTGCCAGCACCGAGGGTCACCTCACGATCACGATCACCGTGCTCGGTGAGATGACCCCGCCACCGCCGCCGCGCTAACGGGGGTCGTGCCGGGCGTTTTCCTGCCGGACGTTTTCCTGCCGGACGTTTTCCAGCCGGACGGTCTCCTGCCGGGCGTTCTTCAGCGCCCGCGAGCGCCACTCGGAGGCCGCGAACAGCGTCAGACCAATGAGCAGCGGCACCGCTTCGAGCAGGAAGCGGTAGGTCAGCACCGAGGCCGCCAGCGCAGCCTTCGGCATCTGCGGCAGCAGCATCAACAGCACGCCGTCGAAGACGCCGATCCCGGCCGGCACGCTCGAGGCGAGCGCGGCGAGGATCGACAGCACGTACACCGCGACAAACACCACGTAGGGCGGTGCGTGCGCGTCGGCCGGCAGCAGGACGTAGAGCACGGCACTGCCGCAGCACACCTCGACCGAGCCCACCACGTACTGGATCGCGGTCAGGTAGGGCGGTGGCAGACTGACGCTGAGCGTGCCGATGCGCAGGGCCTGGCGACGCAGCAGGCAGAGGCTGATGTAGACCGCGTGCAGCGCCAGCAGCCCAAGGCCCGCGCCCCGCGCCAGCGCCGGCTGGACCTTGAGCATCACGGCCGCCCGCTCGGCATCGAACACGAGCGCGAGCCCGAGCACGAAGCCAAGGCCCGCGGCGTAGGGAATCGCGGCGAGCATGGCAATTTTCGCGATATCGAGCGCCTTCACCCCGGCATTGGAGTAGACCCGGTAGCGCACCGCGCCACCCGACAGCGCGCCCATGCCGACCGCGTGGCCGATCGGCGCCGCGGTCAGGCCCGCGACCACCGCCACCCCGTCGCCGACCGGTGCCTTCACCTTGCGCACGACGATGACCTCGTAGGTCGCGAGCGCGCCGTACACGGAAGCAACCAGGAGCGCCGCGCTCGCGATGGCCACCGGCGGGATCTGCCCGAACGCCACCAGGACGTCATGGAAGGCGATTTGCCTGAGCGCGCGCAGCAGCGCGTGCCCTGCGAACGCGACGATCGCCGCGGACACGAACAGGGGCAGTATCTGCCGCAGGCGGGCGGAGGAGATCACGTCGCCCGGGCTCAGCGCACGCGCTGCTCGGAGTACTGCTCTTCTATGTTGTCGCGGAAGTAACTCCACATAGAAGACGAGGTCGACAGCCGGCGCCAGGTGTCTTCGGATACGCCGCTGTAATCGATCAGTGTTCCGTTCACGTTGACCCGCAGAATGCGCCGCGCCGGGTCATAACCTATCGCGCGCAGGTTCCCGGCGCTCACGGCTTTCAGTTCCACGCGGCCAGCCCCCGGCCGTGCCGCCGGTCGTGGCCGACGAAGCGGGCCGCGGCGTTGCGAAACTGCACCGTGGGACCGGCGCGGTGCAGGTGGCGGACGAGGAAGGTCTGCTCCCTCACCGGACCGTCGACGTGGAAGCGGATGTGCGCCACCGCGTGCCCCTCGACGGCGACGTCGAGCTGGTATTCACCGGCCGGATCGCCCGTCGCCAGCGACCAGTAAAACCGCGACAGCTCGCCGTCCTCGACGTCGTCCTCGCCCTGCGCCAGCACGCTCTTGCCGTCCTTGGAAATCTCGATGTCCGGGTCGCTGGCCGCGTCACCCCAGTCGACCGGCGGCGCCGGCATGCGCAGGTGCTCCTGCCAGTGCAGGCTGCGACGGGTGGTCGTCACCTCGACGATCCAGCCAAACGCCTGGCCATCGACGGCCGGAATCTCGTCGGTTGCCACGAAATCGTCGTCCGTCCCGGAATCCGACTTCAGCAGGCCGAAGCGCACCGCGCGCACGGTCAGGTCCGGCGCGATCACGAGCGGCAGCGTGGGCGCCACGGGCGCGGCCTCGGCCGCGGCGCGTGCGACATCGACGCCACCCGTCGCCGCCGGGCCGGCCGCGGCCGGGTGACGCGAGCAGGCCCCGAGCAGGAGCACGGACAGCGCGGCATGGAACGCGCGGCAACGGGCGGATGGCGGGGTGGTACTGGGCATCAGGCCGGTGATTATCGCCGATTACGGCCGGCGCGCGCTGAGAAGCGCAGCGCAGACGGCCAAGGATGGCCGCCGGCCGTGCAGGACGAGACCCGTGCCGGAGC
>CAITAM010000445.1 GCA_903890265.1 uncultured Pseudomonadota bacterium
GTGGTCGGTCTCGAGGCCGACCGCGGTGGTCTCGCCCGGGTGCGCGATCTCGTCAGGCGCTATTCGACCCGTCCTGCCGGTCCCGCCGACGACGTCGACTCCGCGGGCGCGCTGCTGGCCGAAGCGTACCCCGATCGAATCGCGCGACGCCGCGGCGACGACCCCACGTTCCTGCTCGCCAACGGCCGTGGGGCGACGTTCACCGGCTCCGACGGGCTGGCCCGTGAACGCTTCCTCGTGGTACCCGAACTCGACGCCGCGGAGCGCGACGCGCGGATTTTCCTTGCCGCGCCCGTGTCACTCGCCGAGCTCGACGCGAATCTTGCTGACCGCATCCGGTCGGTGGCGGACGTGACCTGGGATTCGCGCAACGAAGCGGTGCTCGCCCGCCGCGAGCGCCGACTGGGCGCCCTCGTGCTCGAATCGAGCCCGTGGGACGATGCACCGTCCGAGGCGGTGCTCGCGGCCATGCTCGCGGGTCTCGCCGAGCTGGGCCCCGCGGCGCTGCCGTTCAGCCGCGACTGCCAGACCCTTCGTCAGCGCCTCGCGTTCGTCGCGAGTCTGCCCGGCCAGGAGGGTCGCTGGCCGGACGCGAGCGACGAGGGCTTTCGCCTCGACCTGAAGGGCTGGCTGGAACCCTGGCTTGACGGTGTCAGCCGCCGCAGCCACCTCGCCCGGCTCGACATGCGCGCGGTCCTCTTGAGTCGACTGAGTTATGCGCAGCAGGCGGAGCTCGACGCCCTGGCGCCGACGCACTACGTCGTGCCGTCGGGGTCCAGACTGCCGATCGACTACGAGTCAGAACCGGCGCTGACGGTGCGCCTCCAGGAAATGTTCGGCCTGACCGCGACACCGGCGGTAGGCGGTGGCCGCGTCCCGCTGCTGCTTAAGCTGACCTCACCGGCCGGCCGGCCGGTTCAGGTGACGCGCGACCTGATCAGCTTCTGGAGCCGGGGCTACGCGGAGGTCCGGCGCGAGCTGAAGGGTCGCTACCCGAAGCATTTCTGGCCTGACGACCCGCTGACGGCGGCGCCGACGGCGCGGGCAAAGCCCCGACAGCCGGGTTAACGGCCGCTGTCGCGGGTCGCGCGATGCACGAACGCATAGTAGAGGACGCACAGTACCGCAAGCCCGGCGAACACCCAGAGCATCAGCCGGTGCAGGCTGCCATTCATGAGCTCCGTGTCGCGACCGGCAGAAACGCCGACGAAGGCGAGCACCGCGCACCAGAGGGCAGACCCGGCCAGGGTCATGACGCTGTAGCGGAGAAAATCGAGGCGGACCAGCCCTGCCGGGATGCCGACGAGGTGGCGGATCACGGGCAGGAACCGGGCCACGAACACGCCAAGTACGCCGTAGCGGCGGGCAAAGCGCTCGGCAGCCTCAATCTTGGCCGGCGGCAGCAGCGCGTAACGACCGTAGCGCATCAGGAGCGGGCGCCCGACGGCGCGCGCGGCAAAGTACATGATCGAGGCGCCGACCCACGAGCCCACCGCCCCGGCCACGACCACGCCGGTCACCGACAGGCGCCCGGTCGTTGACGCGAGGTACGCCGCCGGCGGGATCACGATCTCCGAGGGCAGCGGAAAGACGGTGCTCTCGAGCGCCATCATGCCGGCGACGACCCAGTACCCGCCCTGATCGAGCGCCTGCGCGTACCAGGCCGCGAGCTGGCCAATGAGGTCCTTCAGCATGCCGTCTCCCTTGCCGGAAGAGGAACCGCCCGGCCGGCGGGAAGATACCGGATAATGGCGGCCGGGTCAGTGTCATCCCGTTTAGCCCATGCAGAAACCCATGCCACACTTCCTCCGTCGCTCGCCACTGACGCTGCTGCTCGCCGTGGCGCTCCCAGCCGGCATCGCGGCTCACGCCAGGGCCCTGGCGGACGACGTGCAGGAGCGCCTCGCCTCCGAGGGAGTCGTCACCTGGCGCGGGGCGAATCCCACCGCGCCGGTGCTCGCCGTCACGGTCGTCAGCCTGAACGATCTGCACGGCCACCTGACGGCTGCCGGCGAACTGGCCGATGCGTTCGACACGCGGCGGGTCGGCGGCATGGTGGCCGTGTCCGGCGTGCTGGCTGCCGAGCGCCAGCAGAGCCCGCGCCGCAGCATCGTCCTGATCGCGGGCGACTCGATCGGCGGCAGCCCGCCGGCCTCGGGACTGCTGCGCGACGAACCGATGATGGAAGTCCTGAACGATCTCGCGGACCGTGACTGCAAACCGATCAGCCGGCCGGCTGAGAGCGGCCCCGTACCCGGCAACCCGCTGCTGGAGACGCGCTGTCGCTTCATCAGCGTGCTCGGCAACCACGAATTCGACCGGGGAACGGCCGAGCTCGAACGACTCCTGTACGGCGGCGCGCACCCCAAGGGCCCGGTCCTCGGCCAGCCGTGGAAGGGCTCCCGCGTCACGTGGCTCTCGGGAAACGTCGTCCGACGCGGCACCGGCCAGCCATTCCTGCCGGGCGCGGCGATCGTTGATCTCGACGGCATCCGTCTCGGCGTCATCGGCATCACGACGGCCGAGACCCCGGCGCTTGTTCCGCACGGCCGGGTCGATGACCTCGAGTTCCTGCCGGAAGTACCCGCTATCAACGCGTCCATCGCGCACCTGAAGGCCGCGAAGGCGGATGCGATCGTCCTCGTGATCCATGAGGGGCTTTCCGGCCCGACCGTACCCCAGGGCCTGCCGCTGGGGACGGACGAAGTCCACGGCCGCCTGGCTGACATCCTGTCGCGCGTCGAGCCGGGCCTCGATCTCGTCGTGTCGGGGCACACCCACAAGTTCACGAACCTCCTGTTGCGCGGCAGGGACGGGCGGCCGGTCACGGTCACGCAGTCCCGAGTCGATGGCACGGCTTATGGAGAGACGCTGCTGCTCATTGACCCCGCCAAGCACGCCGTCGTCGAGAAGAGCTCCACCGTGCGTACGGTGTGGTCGCCGAACCCGGCCGGCGAGAAGCCGGATGAGCAGGTCATCAAGGTGGTGAAAAAGGCCGTCAAGGAGACGGCGGCGGTCACCGACCGGGTGGTGGGCACGGTAGCGCAGCCGATCACGCGGATCAGCAACGACTCCGGCGAGTCGGCACTGGGCAATCTCGTCGCCGATGCGCAGCGCGCCGCGGCGCACACGGACTTCGCGTTCATGAACGCCGGCGGGCTGCGCGCCGACCTCGCCGCCGGTGCGGCGACATTTGGCGCGCTCTACTCCATCCAGCCGTTCGGCAACGTGGTCATGCGCGCGAAGATGAGCGGTGCGCAGATTCTGCGGCTGCTCGAAAGCCAGTGGTCGGGAAGTCATCGCGACCGCCCGGTGCTTCTGCACGTCTCGGGGCTGAGCTACCTCTACAACTGGAGCCGGCCGGCGGAACACCGGGTCGTGGCGGCGTATGACGGCAGCGGCCAGGAGCTGAAGCCCGACCGGGACTACTCGGTGGCCGTCAACGACTACCTGCTGTTCGGTGGCGATCAGTACCCCGTGTTCGGGGAGCTGACCGGCGCCGTGCCCGTGGTGTCCGACCTCGAGGCGCTTACCGACTACGTCAGTGCTGCCTCGGCGCCGCTGGAACCGCACATTGAAGGCAGAACCACCCGGGTTGGCCGTCCGTGAAGCCGATTTTCTACGACCCCACCGCGCGCCGCTGGCGTCGCTCGAAGCAGATTGCGCTCGTCGTCGGTGCCGTGGTCGGTGTGCTGATGGGCGCGCTTGTGGTCGGCATTCTCGTCAACCCGGTCCTGCCCACCCTCGGCTTGAAGAGCAACCCGCACCTGCCGCAGGAGCGCCACCTGCGACCCGGCGCCGCCCGCACCGCCGAGAACGGCGCCAATCACGGTCCAGGCAACGCCGCGCGAACGCCGGCCGATCCCCGCGGCTACCTGGCACAGACCGTACGCGCGGACGGCAAGCGCCCGGTCAGCAGCCACTTCGAGCGGATCGCCTTTTTCGTCAATTGGGATGACAACAGCCTCGTGTCGCTGAAGCGAAACGTCGGCTCCATCGACACGCTCATTGCCGAATGGCTGCACCTTGCCGACGGTACAGGCCGCCTCAAGCACGATGACGCGCTGCGTGAGCAGCAGGTAACGGCGTTTGTCCGGGCGACGCACCCGGGCACCCGTATCGTGCCGCTCATCAATAACGCGGACGGCGGTGACTGGCACTCGGACTGGCTTGCTGCCGTGCTCGCCGATCCCGCCCGCCGGCACAATCTCGTCGCCGACCTTCGCTCCTACGTGCATGAGCGCGGCTACCAGGGAATCAGCATCGACTTTGAGTCCGTGCCAAGGGACTCCCAGCCAGGCCTTCTGGCATTCATGGAAGAGCTCTACCGGGTCTTCCACGCTGACGGACTGCTCGTTTCGCAGTCGGTTCCGGTCGACGACCGGGCCTTCGACTTCAAGCGCCTTGCCGAGGCCAATGATTATCTGATCCTGATGGCCTATGACGAAAACGCCTCGGACAACGAGGCCGGGCCGATTGCCTCGCAGGACTGGTTCACGCGAACGGTCGGCGATCGTTTTGCGGATGTTCCGGCGGAGAAGCTCGTGGTCGGTCTTGGCAGCTACGGCTACGACTGGACCGAGGGCGTCAAAGGCGCCGAGGAACTCTCCTTCCAGGACTCGCTGAACCATGCCCGTGAATCGTCAGCCACGATCGAGTTTGCCCCGGACGCTGCCAATCCCCGCTACGAGTACGACGACGAGAAAGGGCGTCACCATGACGTCTGGTACCTGGATGCGGTCACGGCTTTCAACCAGACGATAGCGTCGCGGCAGGCCGGACCGCGCGGCTACGCGCTCTGGCGGCTCGGCTCGGAAGATCCGGCCATCTGGGAGGTCATGAGCAGCGCGGCGAGTCTTGGCGACGAGACTCTGCCGAAGCTGTCGATCCTGCAGAACGGCTATGACATCGATTACGAGGGTACGGGTGAGATCCTGCGCGTCACGGGGACACCGAAGAGCGGTCATCGAAACATACGCTACGACCGGCGCCTCGGCCTGCTGACGGACGAGACCATTGATGCATTTCCAAGCGGGTACGAAATCACCCGCTGGGGGTCAACGGACAGGAAGCAGATCGTGCTTTCCTTCGACGACGGCCCCGACGCGACCTATACCCCCGCGATCCTCGACATCCTGAGGGACAAGCACGTACCGGCCGCGTTTTTCATCGTCGGCGAACAGGCAGAGCGAAACCCGGAAATCCTCGCGCGCGAGATCCGCGAAGGCCACGAATTCGGCAACCATACCTACACGCACCCCAATATTGCGCTCATCGGCGATGAGCGCATGAAGATCGAAGTGAACGCGGTGCAGCGCATCTTCGAGAGCCGGCTTGGTCGCCGCTCTCTCCTGTTCCGGCCACCCTATGCCGAGGACGTGGAGCCCGAGACACCCGACCAGGTGCGCCCGCTCCTGCTAACGAGCTCGCTTGGCTATTACACCGTCGGCCTGCAGATTGACCCGAACGACTGGGCCTCTCCCGGCGTCGAGGCGATTATCCATCGGACGCTCGATCAGGCGCACGAAGGGCAGGGACACGTCGTACTGCTGCACGACAGCGGCGGTAACCGGTCGCAGACCGTCGAGGCGCTGCCACGGCTCATCGACGCCTTGCGTGCCGATGGCTACGAGATCGTGTCGCTGTCGACGCTCGTTGGGCTGAGTCCCGCGGCGGTGAATCCCGTGCTGCCGGCGGACGAAGCAGCAACAGCCCGCCTGCAGAGCTTCGGATACGCGCTCATTACCTGGGTGGACCGGCTGCTCTGGGCGCTCTTCATGCTGGGACTCGTGCTCGGCATCGCGCGCGTCGCCACGCTTGCTATGCTCGCGTTATTCCAGGCACGGGAGCGTCGCCCGGCCGGCGCGACGTCACTCTCGGTCAGCGTAGTCGTTCCCGCCTACAACGAGCGCACGGTCATTGTGTCGACCGTACGCTCCGTCCTTGCATCCGATCTCGCCGGATTCGACGTGATCGTCGTTGACGACGGATCGACCGACGGCACTGCTGCCTTAGTGCGGGAAACGTTCAGTGCCGAGCCGCGGGTCCGGGTACTGGAGCAGGCAAAC
>CAITAM010000446.1 GCA_903890265.1 uncultured Pseudomonadota bacterium
CCGCCGGAGCCCGGCTTGTGCGTCAGCCAGCGTGACAGCGCGCGAAGGTCCGTCGGCCGCCGGTTGAGGCCCGTGGCATCGGCCGGTCCGCGGTACTCGTAATAAGGGGCGCCCGTCGGCACCACGCGACCGCCGGAGACCCGCGTCCGTGCCGCCGGCGCGAGCGCAAGCCCCTGCCCGCCCTGCAACAACGCGTCCGGCGTATCGGTTGCCCGTGACGCCACCCAGACGGCATTGCCCCGGTCGTCGTGCTCGACGCGACCGACGGCGCTGCCACGGCGGCGGTCGAACGGCGGACGCGGCAGGCGAGTCGTGTCTTCCATGGCGGTCTCTCGTTCTGTTCTAGTAGTGCTCGGCACACCATTGCCGGCCATTCCATATGGGTCTGTTTTACGAGCGTGCGCCGACCACGTCAATCGCCGCAGGGCGAATCACAGCGAAACCGCGGCATATGTCACCGGATGATTGCGAAAACGCGGTCTTACGTAAAATACCGGGCGTGTCCGTACGGGCGGTGAGTCAATCGGGCGCAGGAGAATGACCGTGAGTGAACTGCCGGATGCGGTGCGCGACGTGCTTGAGAAGGTCGGCACGATCGCCATCGTCGGGCTGTCGAGCGACCCGTCGCGGCCGTCCTTTCGGGTCGCGCAGTACCTGCTCGCCGCAGGCTGCGACATCGTGCCCGTGAACCCGCGTTACGAATCGGTGCTGGGACTCACCTGCTACCCGGATCTCGGCCGAGTGCCGCGACCGGTGCACACGGTCGATGTCTTTCGTCGCAGCGAGGACTGCCTGCCGGCGGCCGAGGCGGCGATCGCCATCGGTGCACGGGCGCTCTGGCTGCAGGAGGGAATCCGCCACCCCGGGGCCGAGCAGCTCGCCCGCCGTGCCGGCCTTCGGGTCGTGGCCGACCGCTGTCTCAAGGTCGACTACGCCGCGTTCATCGCCCGCGGCTAGGCCGTGGCTTCCCGGGTCCGTGCGCGGCTGACCGGCAGGAACTGACCGAACTCGGTGACGAGGGCATCCGGTCGCTCCGCCGTCATCATGTGACCCGACCCGGCCAGCACCGAGAGACGCGCACCCGGAATCGCCGCCGCGAGCGCCCGTGCGCCCTTGAGCGGCGTCATCTGGTCGCGCTCACCGGCGATCAGGAGCGTGGGCGCGCGGACCGCGGCGGCGGCGGCCGGCCCGTTCGTGTAGGCGTTACAGGCGGCGAGATCGGTGTGCAGCACACCGGGCCGGGCGCGCTCGAGAATCCGCTCCCCGACACCGACCATCCACAGGCCCGGCGAAGCGTGCTGGCCGATGCCGGCCCGCGCGCCGAAGCCCCACAGGTTGACCATGTCGATCGCCTCGTGGCTGTTGGCGGCCGCGGCAGCCAGCAGCGTCGGATGCACCGGCATCGACAGCGCCGCACCGAGGAGGCAGAGGTGCGACAGCTTGCCGGGGTGGCGCGCCGCGAACTCGAGCGCGATGAGCGCGCCCATGGAATGGCCGATGACCGCCGCGTGCTCGGCGCCAACGGCCTCGAGCACACCGGCGAGAAAGCCGGCACCCGCGTCGATCGAGGCGAGCGGCTCGCCCGCCGACTGCCCGTGGCCCGGCAGGTCCAGTGACAGCACGTTCATGCCGTTGAAGGCGAGCCAGCGGCTCTGCAGGGCCCAGACGGTGTGATCCATGCCGGCGCCGTGCACCAGTACCGCGAGCGGGAAGCCGGCCTGGTGTGCGCGGCCGCCGGTGGCGGCATGGACGTTCTGGCCGTCGACGCTGAGTGTCATGGTCTGCACGGCATTACCTCGTTGCGGCGCGCAGCGCCTGGCTGAGATCCGCGACGATATCCTCGGCCGACTCGATGCCGACCGACAGGCGGACCATGTCCTCGCTGATGCCGGCGGCGGCGAGCTGGCCTGCACTCATCTGCTGGTGGGTGGTCGATGCCGGGTGGATGACGAGCGTCTTCGCATCGCCCACGTTCGCGAGATGACTGACGAGCTTCAGCGCTTCGATGAAGCGCGCCCCCGTGGCGCGCCCGCCCTTGATGCCGAAGCTCACCATGGAGCCGGCGCCGCGCGGCAGCAGGCGGCTCGCGAGCGCATGATCGGGATGGTCCGGCAGGCTCGGGTGGGTCACCCACGCGACCGACTCGTGCTGGGTCAGGAAGCGCAGCACGGCGAGGGCGTTCGCCATGTGCCGCTCGACGCGAAGGCCGAGTGTCTCGACCCCCTGCAACAGGTGGAACGCGTTGGTCGGCGAGAGGCAGACACCGAACTGGCGCAGCCCCTCGGTGCGGGCCCGCATGAGGTAGGCGGCTGGACCGAACTGCTCGCTGAAGACGATGCCCTGGTAGCCGGCGACGGGCTCGGTCAGCGTCGGGTACTTGCCGGAGGCCTGCCAGTCGAAGCGGCCGCCGTCGATGATCGCGCCGCCAATCGCCACGCCATGACCCCCGATCCACTTGGTGACCGAGTGCATGACGATGTCGGCACCGAAGTCGAGCGGCCGGCACAGGTACGGTGTCGCGAACGTGCTGTCGACGAGCAGCGGCACGCCGTGCGCGTGCGCGATCTCGGCCAGCGCCGGGATGTCGAGCACCTCGAGTCCCGGATTGCCGATGGTCTCACCGATGACCAGCCGTGTCTCGGGGCGCAGGGCCGCACGAAATCCGTCGAGGTCGCGGGGCCGCACGAAGGTGGTCGTGATGCCAAACCGTGGCAGCGTGTGCGCGAGGAGATTCACCGTGCCGCCGTACAGCGAGGACGAGGCGACGATGTGATCGCCGGCGCCGAGGAGCGTCGCGATCGCGACATGCAGCGCCGCCATGCCGCTCGCCGTGCAGAGCGCACCCACGCCGCCCTCGAGTGCGGCCAGCCGCTCCTCGAGCACGGCGACCGTCGGGTTCGATATCCGGCTGTACACGTAGCCCGGTCGCTCGAGGTTGAAGAGCGCGGCCGCCTGGTCGGTGTCCTCGAACACGTACGACGTCGTCTGGTAGATCGGCACGGCCCGGGCCCGGTGCACCGGGTCCGGGTGGTGGCCCGCGTGCAGGCTGAGCGTCTCAAAGCCCGGCGGCTTCGGGGCGGCCACGGCCTAATTCTCGCGCCGTGCCGACGGGGCGCCGGCCGGGTGGGTGCTTCGAATGCGCATGGACGTACCTCGGGGCGAATGCGCCGCTGAGAATACGTTGTCCGGGACGGCGTGGCGACCCGCCCGCGACAGGTCCCTCGGTTGGGACACGGCGCCGAAGCCGCTACACTCCGGCGATCCCGCACGGCTTGACGGACCGGGCTGGCAACCGCCAGCGCAGCGCGCCAGCCGCGCGGGACCCCGATCACTCCGCAGAGCAAAGGCAGCCGCATGTACCGCGCCCCCCTCAACGAACTGGACTTCGCCCTGAACACGGTCATCGGCAGCGACGTCCTGCGCGACTGCGGGGCGTACGCCGATTACAGCGCCGACCTCGCGCGCTCGGTGCTCGAGGAGGCTGCTCGCTTCGCCGAGGGCGTGCTGGACCCGCTCTACGCCAGTGGCGACCGCGAGGGAGCGCACTGGACCGAGAACGGGGTCACGACGCCGGCGGGCTTCAAGGCCGCGTACGAGGCCTTCGTCGCCGGCGGCTGGCCGCAGCTGCGCGCCGCCACCGAGCACGGTGGCCAGGGCCTGCCGGTGCTGCTCGTGACCGCGGTCGAGGAGCTGTTTGCGTCGGCCAACGTGGCGTTCCGCCTGTGCCCGATGCTGACCCAGGGCGCCATCGAGGCACTCCAGCACTGCGGCTCGCCGGACCTGAAGCAGCGCTACCTGCCGAAGCTCGTCAAGGGCGAGTGGACGGGCACGATGAACCTCACCGAACCCCAGGCAGGCTCCGACCTGTCGCAGGTTCGCACGCGTGCCGTGCCGGACGGCGGGAACTACCGGATCCACGGCCAGAAGATCTACATCACCTACGGCGAGCACGACCTGACGCCGAACATCGTCCACCTCGTGCTCGCCCGCATCGACGGGGCACCGGCCGGCGTCAAGGGCATCTCGCTGTTCGTGGTGCCGAAGTTCCTCGTCAACGACGACGGCTCGCTCGGTGCGCGCAACGACGTGCGCTGTGCCTCCATCGAGCACAAGCTCGGCATCAACGCGAGTCCGACCTGCGTCATGATGTACGGCGAGAAGGACGGCGCCATCGGCCAGCTGGTCGGCGATGCCAACCGCGGCCTCGAGTACATGTTCATCATGATGAACGCGGCCCGGCTCTCGGTCGGACTCGAGGGCTACGCCGGTGCCGAGCGGGCCTACCAGCGGGCCCGCGCGTGGGCGCTGGAGCGCGTGCAGGGGCGTGCCGCGGGCCCCGCCGATCGCCAGCCGCTGCCGATCGCGTACCACCCGGACGTGCGGCGCATGCTGCTGCTCATGAAGTCCGCGCTCGAGGCCATGCGCTACCTCGCGCTCTATGCCGCCGCACAGCTCGACCTCGGCGCGCAGCACGCCTCGGCCGAGACGCGGGCGCAGGCCAGGGCACGCGGCGAACTCCTGATCCCGATCGTCAAGGGCTTCTGCACCGAGACGGGCCTCGAGCTGTGCTCGGTCGGCGTGCAGATCCACGGCGGCATGGGCTTCATCGAGGCGACGGGTGCGGCGCAGTCGCTGCGCGATGCGCGGATCAGCACGATCTACGAGGGCACGACCGGCATCCAGGCGCTCGATCTGCTCGGCCGCAAGCTGCAGAAAGACGGCGGCAAGGCCCTCGGCGCGCTCATCGCGGACATCCGGGCGGAACTCAGTGCAACGGCGCCGGCACCGAGCGGCGACATCGGCGCCGCGGTCGGCCAGGCGCTCGAGCGGCTCGAGGCTGCGGCGCGGCACCTCCTGGCCAGCACGGAGCCGGCCGCCGGCCAGGCGGTCGCCGTGCCGTTCCTGCGCCTCGCGGGCACGGTGCTCGGCGGCTGGCTCATGGCCCGCGCGGCGCGCCGCGCGGCCGAGGCCAACGGCGGCGCGACCGCCTTCCTCGCCGCGAAGCAGCAGACGGCGGCTTTCTACGCCGCGCACGTGCTGCCGGCGACCGCGGGTCTGCTCGAGGAAATCGTCAGCGGCGCGGACGCCATCCTCGCGGTCGATCCCGACGTCCTCTGACCGGACCGCGGAGGCCCCGTCGCGGGCGTGCCGCGGCGGGGCAACCGGGCTACTCTTGGTTTTTGCTTCTTGGCTTTGGCTTCGCTCGGTGGCCCGTCATGTACAACCCGCCGCATTTTCGTGAGGAGCGCGAGGACGTCCTCGAGGCGCTGATCGCGGCGCATCCGCTCGCGGTGCTGGCGGTCTCGACGCCCCAGGGCCTCGACGCGCATCACCTGCCGCTGCATCTCGTCCGCGACGACCACGGGCGGCGGCTCGTCGGCCACGTCGCCCGCGCCAACCGCGTCTGGCAGGAGGTCGCCGAGGGCTCGTCCGTGCTCGCGGTCTTCCGTGGCGCGGAGCACTACATCTCACCGTCCTGGTACGCGACCAAGGCCGAGCGCGGCGAGGTCGTGCCGACCTGGAACTACGCGATCGTGCACGCCCACGGCACGATCCATTTCCACCACGGCGCCGGCGAGGTCCGTTCCCTCGTCTCGACCCTGACCGACGTGCACGAAGGCCGGCGCGAGCACCCCTGGGCGCTCGCCGACGCGCCCGCGCCGTACGTCGAGAAGATGCTCTCGGCCATCGTCGGCTTCCGTATCGTCGTCAGCCGGCTCGAGGGCAAGTGGAAGTCGAGCCAGAACCGGAACGAGGCCGACCGGGCCGGCGTCTCGCGCGGCCTCGCCGCCGACGGGGTGAGCGCCGGCGACATCGACACCCTGGTCCGCTCGCGATGACCGCCGCGCTGCCCGGTCGGTGCGCAACAGCACGCGGTGGCGGGCGCTTCGCGCAACCCCTGCGATGAGGTTCCAGGGTAAAACGGTGCTCGTCACCGGCGGCAACTCCGGCATCGGCCGGGGCATCGCCGAACGCTTCGCCCGCGAAGGCGCGCGCGTCGCGATCACGGGGCGTGACGCCGGCAAGGGGGCCGCCACGGTCGCCGCGCTGCGGGCACTCGGTGCCGAGGCGGAGTTCTACCCCGCGGACCTCGCCAGCGAGACGGCCGCCCGCGGCGTCGTCCTGTCGACCGTCGCCCGCTTCGGCGCGCTGGATGTGCTCGTGAACAACGCCGGTGCCGGCACGCGCCGTTCGGCGATCGAGGCCGGTGACGGGGCCGGCCGGCGGCTCGCGGCCATGCTCGATGCCAACCTGCTGCCGGCTTATCACACCGCCGCGCACGCGCTCACGCACCTCAAGTCGCGCCGCGGCGCTGCCATCGTCACGATTTCCTCGACCGCGGCCCTGCACGGCACGTGGGGCAACTACGGCGTGGCCAAGGCCGCGGTCGAAGCCCTGACGCGCGCCCTCGCGGTCCAGGGCGCGCCCCTCGGCGTGCGGGCGAACGGCGTCTCGCCGGGCTGGATCGCGACCGAGGTGACCGCCGGCCAGTCGCAGACCGACCAGGGCGCCTCGCTCTTTGCGCGCATGGGCACGCCCGACGAGATCGCCGGTGCGGTCCTCTTCCTCGCATCGGATGACGCGTCCTTCGTCACGGGCCAGACGCTGATCGTCGACGGCGGGCTCACGATCACCGACTACGCCTCGCTGCCCTGGCTCGCGGCGGTCGGCACCTGGAAGCTGTTCCCGCCATTGCCCGATACAGAGGAGTAGGACGGCATGCCGGTCGCCTCGGTGGATGACTATCGCGAGCTCGCGCGGCGGCGCCTGCCGCACTTCCTGTTCGAGTACATCGACGGCGGCTCCTACGCCGAGCAGACGCTCGCCCGTAACGTCGGCGACCTCGCGGCCGTCGCGCTGCGCCAGCGCGTGCTGCGCGACGTGTCGCTGATCGACCTTCGCACCGAGCTCCTCGGCGCGTCGCGCGCCCTGCCCTTCACGCTGGCGCCGGTCGGCCTCGCCGGGTTTTGCGCGCGGCGCGGCGAGGTCGGGGCCGCGCGCGCCGCCGCCGCGCGCGGTGCGGGCCTGTGCCTCTCGACGGTGTCGCTCTGCTCGATGGAAGAGGTGGCGGCCGCCACGGGGCAGCCGTTCTGGTTCCAGCTCTACGTCATGCGCGACCGCGACATCATGCGCGATCTCGTCGCGCGGGCGGCGGCACTTCGCTGCTCGGCGCTGGTGCTGACGGTCGACCTGCCGGTGGCCGGGGCACGCTACCGGGACGCGCGCTCGGGGCTCGCCATGCCACCGGGCGTGGCCGCGTCGCTCCGGCGCGGCCTGCAGATCGCGGCGCGGCCAGGGTGGATGCTCGACGTCGGGCTTCGAGGCGGGCCGCACACGCTCGGCAACATCGCCCGCTATTTCGGTGCGAGCGCCACGCTCGACCAGTTTTTCGCCTGGCTCGGTGCGCAGTTCGATGCCAGCGTCACGTGGGAGGATCTCGCCGACCTGCGCGCGCGCTGGCCGGGCCCGCTGATCGTCAAGGGCATCCTCGACGCGGACGACGCGCGCCGGGCGGCCGATGCGGGCGTCGATGCGATCGTGGTGTCGAACCACGGCGGGCGCCAGCTCGACGGCGTGCCGTCGACGGCGCGGGCGCTGCCCGCGATCGCGGCCGCGGTCGGTGCGCGGGTCGCAATCCTCGCCGACAGCGGGGTGCGCTCGGGGCTCGACGTCCTGCGCCTCCTCGCGCTCGGCGCCCGGCACGTCCTGATCGGCCGCGCCTGGGCGTACGCGCTCGCGGCCGGTGGC
>CAITAM010000447.1 GCA_903890265.1 uncultured Pseudomonadota bacterium
GCAGTACAACCTGTACACGACGAACACGTTCACGACGCTGCTCGGCGATGGCACCACCGGCGGCAGCGCCAAGGTGACGGGTACGGGCGCCGGGCTCGCGACGGCGAGCACGACGACGGTGTACGGCCAGCTGCCGGACTCGACGGCGAACCAGGCGGTCCCGCCGGGTTCGTACACCGACACGGTGACCGTCTCGGTCGCGTACTGATCGGGGAAACCTCAGCAGCATCGCCGCTACGGATAGCCAAGCGATGCTGCCGAGCCCGACCGAAGGGTCGCCCGCGGCAAGCAGGATGTTTGCCGCGGGCGAACCGCGGGACGGGCAGAACCGCCAAGGGAGTTCCGCATGAAACCGACCATCCGCCTTGCCATCGCGCTGGCCAGCCTCGCCGCTGCCGGCTCGGCCTCGGCCGCCAACCCGGCCATCTCCACCTTTCAGGTCACCGCAACCGTGCTGAAGGCCTGCACGGTAAGCGCCACTCCGCTCGCCTTCGGCAATTACACGCCGGGCTCGGGCGCGCTCAGCAACACCTCGACCATCAACGTTGCCTGCACCAAGACGAGTCCTTACGCGGTCACGCTGAACGGTGGCTCGACGGCCGGTGGCACCATCGGTCAGCGCCTGATGACCAACGGTACGCAGACCCTGCAGTACAACCTGTACACGTCGAACACCTACACGACGCTGCTCGGTGACGGCACGACCAGCGGCAGCGCCAAGGTGACCGGGACCGGCAACGGTCTCAGTGCACCGAACGCGATCACGGTGTACGGCCAGCTGCCGGACTCGGCCGCGAACCAGAACGCGCCGGCCGGCTCCTACACCGACACCATCACGGTGTCCGTGAGCTACTGAACCTCTACCGCTAGGGACACAGAAAAATGAACCAGACCATGATCCGCGCCCTCAACACCGCCCTCGCAGTGGCGGCACTGTGCGCCGCGCTGCCGGCTGCCGGCAGCAGTTTCAGCGTGGCGCCCATCCGCGTCGAGCTCGACCGGAGCCACAAGACGGGGGTCCTGACGCTGCACAACGAAGGCGACAACCCCGTCGTCGTGCAGATCACGGCCGTGTCGTGGCAGCAGCACGACGGCGAGGAGCGTTTCGAGGAGGCCGGCGAGATCCTCGTCACGCCGCCGGTATTCGAGCTCGCCGGCAAGGGCGAACAGATCGTCCGCATCGCACTTCGCCGGGACGCGGAGCCGGGCACGGAACTCGCTTACCGGCTGTTCTTCGAGGAAGTCCCCCAGGCCCGCACGCCCACCTTCAACGGGCTCAACGTGGCGCTCAAGATCGGCCTGCCGATCTTCGTCTCGGCGCTGAACCCGACGCGGCCTGACGTCGACTGGCAGGGCGAATGGCAGCCGGACGGCACGCTGGTGCTGTCGGCCACGAACCGCGGCACCGAACACGTGCAGGTCACGAACTTCGACCTCACGGTAGGCGAGTCGGCGGAACCCCTGCACGTCGCCGGCTCGAAATACGTGCTGCCGGGCTGCCGGATGACCTGGACGGTCACGCCGCCCAAGGACGCCGACCGTCACGCCCCGCTGCACCTCACGGGCGTGGGCGACCACGGCACCCTCGACGTACCGGTCGCACTGGTCACGCGCTAGGCCGACGGCGTCCTGACACCATGCTGAAGCGCGCGCGGTCACGGGCAGGTTTGTGCGGCGAATTTTTACTTATTGCCGCGACGCTCCTGCTCGGCCCAACGGCGACGGTGCTCGGCCAGCAGCTCGCGGCCGAGACCGGCCTGCACGAGGCGGTCCTCGACATCGTGGTCAACGACGCCGCGCACGCCGAGGCACTGATCGTCCTGCGCGACCGCGCGCAGGGCCTGTGGCTCGAGGCGGGCGATTACGCGAAGCTGCGCCTCTCGCCGCCACCGGTCGCACCCTACCCGCACCAGGGCCGGGCCTATTACGCACTGCAGGCGATTCCGGGTGCCGTGGTCGCTGTCGACGAGTCGGCGCAGCGGATCACCCTGACCGTGCCCCCGGCCGCGCTCGAGACCACGCGGTTCAGCGCGCCGCACCGTCGCTCGACGCCGGTCACCCCGGCCGAGCCCGGCGGTTTCCTGAACTACCAGCTGTCCGAGCAGCGCATCGGCGGCAGCAACCTTGCCGGTGCATTCGTCGAGCTCGGTGCGTTCAACCGGCAGGGTGTGCTGACGAGCACGACGCTGGCGCGCGACTTTGCCGGTACCCGGAGCCTGACCCGGCTCGACACCACGTTCAGTCACGATTTCATCGAGTCGATGAATACGCTCGCGATCGGTGACAGCATCAGCGACGTGGGGACCTGGGGCAACGCCGTGCGCTTCGGCGGCCTGCGTTTTTCGCGCAACTTCGCCATCCGGCCTGACCTCCTGACGACGCCGCTGCTGACCGCCGCCGGCAATACCGCGGTTCCCTCCACGGTCGACGTCTTCGTCAACAACCAGCACGTGTCGAACGCCCAGCTGCCGCCCGGCCCGTTCGTCATCGACAACCTGCCCTCGGTCACGGGCTCGGGCGATGTTCGGGTGGTCGTGACCGATGCCCTGGGTCGCACGCAGGTCATGACGCAGAAGTTCTACAGCGGCGCCGGCCTGCTCGCGCCGGGGCTCAGCCAGTACTCCATCGACGTGGGCAAGCTGCGCAATGACTACAGCGTCGCGAGCAACCACTATGGCGACCTGATCGCCGCCGGCACGTACCGCCGCGGCCTGAGTCCGACGCTGACACTCGAGGGCCATGCGGAAGGGGAAGCCAACGGCGCGCACGCGATCGGCGTCAATCTCGCGCGCCAGCTCGGCACCTTCGGCATCGTCAACGTCACCGCCGCTGCCGGCGGCGATGCCGCCGGCAGCGGCTCGCTCACAGGCTTTGGTCTTGAGCACCACGACGGGCGTGGCAGCTTCTTCCTCAGTACCCAGGTCGCCAGCCGGGCGTTCCGCGAACTCGGTCAGTCACCGGACCCCGATGCACGCGTGCATTCGCAGACGACCGCGCAGGCCGGTATCGACCTCGGCCGGCCGGGCTCGGTGGCGGCGGCCTACGTCCGGCAGAGCTACTTCGGGCAGCACACGCAGCAGACGATCAGCCTGTCCGACAACCTCACGGTGGGTCGTGTCGGCTATCTGAGCCTGTCCCTGACCCGCACGATCGGTGCCGGCGCCTCGAATTCGGTCTACCTGCTCTTCACCCGCGCCCTGCCGGAGCGGCGCAGCGCCACGATCACCGGCATCGGTGGCAGCGGCTCCGGTGCACCGAAGTCCGGTCTGGATCTCGGCATGATGCAGAATCCGCCGGTGGGCAGCGGCACGGGCTGGCGCGTCGATGCCTCGACGGCCGGCACCTACGATCTCGATATCCGCCGCCAGTACCAGTACGGCACCGTGGAGGCGCAGGCGGCGCGCAACCAGGGCGTCAGCGGCCAGAGTCTGTTCGCCACCGGCGCAGCGACGCTCCTGGATGGCGATGTGCGCCTGGCGCGCACGGTGCCGACCAGCTTTGCTATCGTCGAGGTCGGCGACGTGGCGGGGCTGCCCGTCTACGTCGACAACCAGCTCGTGACCCATACCAACGAGCTCGGCCATGCGCTCGTGCCGAACCTGCGCCCCTACGAGGACAACCGGATCAGCGTGCACCCGGAAGACCTGCCGCTCGACACCAGCATCGGCGCGCGCTCGATCGTGCTCGCGCCGGCGTACCGCAGCGGTGTCGTCGCGCGCTTCCCGGTCGAGCGCGTGCGCAGCGCGACCTTCCGCCTCAAGCAGCCGGACGGCAGCGTGGTGCCGCTCGGCGCGATGGTGGAGTATGCACACCAGACCTACCCGGTCGTGAACGGCGGGCTCGTATACGTCACGGGTCTTGACCACGGCCTTGGCGCTGTCGCGCGCTGGGGCAGCCAGAGCTGTTCCTTCCGGATTCCGCCACCGCCGGTGCACCAGCCCGTCGCCAACCTCGGCGTGCTGATCTGCCGGTCGGCCGACACCGGCAGCAGCAGCGCGGAGAACTCGCGATGATCCATGACCGTTTGTGCGACAGCCTGCGTGCTCTCATCCTACTCGCCGGCCTGCTGGCAGGCGCCGAGGCCGTCGCCGTCGTCAGCTGCACCGCCACCACGAGCGGCATCAATTTCGGTATCTACGATCCGCTCAGCGCCTCGCCCACCACGTCGACCGGTGGCATCACGGTGACGTGCACCCTGCTGAGCGGCGCCGCGGTCAACGACACGACCGCGGTCTATCTGAGCACGGGTAGCAGCGGCAGCTACGCGGCGCGCAGCATGGTGTCCGGCGGCTCGACCCTGAATTACAACATCTACTTCACGCCGGCCTATCAGCAGGTCTGGGGCAATGGCAGTGGCGGCTCGTATTACGGTGTCGCGACGCTGCCGCTGACACCGACGTCGCCGACGCAGACGGCCACAGGGACGTTCTACGGCCAGGTTCCGGCCCAGCAGGACGTGGCGCCCGGCAGCTACAGCGACACGATCGTCGTAACCGTCAATTACTGACGGACGGAGCGCCTCTCAGAGCGGGCGCACCGACAGGCGCAGCGGCCAGGGGTAGGTCCCGGGCTGGGCGCCGGGATCGAGCTGCATGCGGTAGGTCAGGGCCAGGGCTTCGTGCGTCGCAAGCGGCGCCGGCGTCACGATCGACCCGCCGTCGTGGTCAAGATGCACGCTCGCCGGCAGGCCGTACACGTCGATGGCGTGAGCAAGCGGCAGGGTTGGCGTCACGTCGAGCACGTAGCCCGGCGTATTGCCGGCGACCGCGAACGTCGTGGGCTCGGTGACGAGAACGTAGCCGCGGGCTACGTCCTCGGCCGTGATCCGAAGCTCGCGCGGCTCGCGCAGCCCGGTGAGCCGTGCGACCGGCATGACCTGCGCGGAGACGGCCATCTGGGTCCGGTTGTCGGCGGCGCATAACGACGCCGCGGCAGCGCCCGCGGCGAGAGCCAGCATCCGCCAGCGCTTGCCAACGGGGCGTCCAGAGGTCGTAAAGCGCGGCATCATGGTGGGGCTAGCGGCAATGGGGTGGTTTTCTTTAATCCGCGCCTAACCCCGCGATATCGCACCGGTACCGCGCGGCCCCCGGCCGCGGCCGCCAGACATAAGCCGCGCTATTTCTTGCCTATAATCCGTCGCTTACAAATTCTTTCGCGGAAGCACTGGACATCTGGCGTTCGGCGGCGGATATTGTCAAATGACGGGACGTTCATACGCTTGTCATGATGACGGTGGAACGCTCGGTCGACCCCTAGCTCTCCGGCAACGGAGTTGCTTTAAGCCCCGCGCAAAACGCGGGGCATTTTTTCTACAGCGTCTGATAATCGCAGCGCCGTGTTGCACGACGGGCGCGATTTCATGACAGGTTCAGATCAGCCCGTCCGGGTTTACGAACCGAACGCCTCGGCACGGGCGTAGGCCGCCTGCGTGGCCGGGCGCGCCGCGATCGACTCGAACCAGCGGCGGATGTGCGGGTAGCGGTCAAAGCACTGCTTTTCATCCAGCCACGGCACGATCCACGGGTAGATCGCCATGTCGGCGATCGAGTACTCGTCGCCGGCGACGTACGGGCGCTCGGCGAGGCGCCGGTCGAGCACACCGTACAGGCGACTCGTCTCGGTACTGAAGCGCTCGACCGCGTAGTCGATACGCTCGCTCGCGTAATGACAGAAATGCTCGTGCTGCCCGACGGCAGGACCAAGCCCCGATACCTGCCAGAACAGCCACTCCAGTGCCGCCTTGCGGCCACGAAGATCCGCCGGCAGGAATCGCCCGGCCCGCTCAGCGAGGTACATCAGGATGGCACCCGACTCGAACACCGAGACGGGCTCGCCGCCATCCGCCGGCTCGCAGTCCACGATGGCGGGCAATCGGTTGTTCGGGCTGATCTTCAGGAAGTCCGCTTTGTGCTGTTCGCCCGAGCCGAGGTTCACACTCACCAGGCGGTACGCGAAGCCGGCCTCCTCGAGGCACATCGTGATCTTGTGGGTGTTCTTGGTCGGCCAGTAGTAGAGATCAATCATCGACGACACTCCGGGTATCGGCAGGCTCGGGGCGGGAGACGCGCTGGCGCGAGTGTAGCGAAGTCGCGTGCCCGTCGTGGCTGGCGTCCGGCCTCAGGCCGTTGCCGCTGCGCCTCGCCACCAGATCTCGCCAATGACGCGCCGGCCCGCGCGTCGCTCGCAGTGGACGATGACATCGATCACCTGTCGCAGCAGGGCGTGAACGTCCGCGCGAGGCATGTCACGGCCGGACTCACTCTCCCTGACGAGCAGCGCCAACTGCTCGAACGCCAGCCGGCAGGAACTCGCGTGGATGCTGGTGATGGACCCGGGATGGCCGCTGTTGACGGCACGCAGGTACTGGTACGCCTCGTCGCCCCGCAGCTCGGCAAGAAGGATCCGCTCCGGCCGCAGGCGCAGGCAGGCCTCCAGCAAGTGACGCGGCGTCAGCCGGGACAGCCCCTGCCCGTCTTTCGAGTAATACAGCTGAACCGTATTGCGCCCCGCCGGTACCTCGAGCTCCGGGGTGTCCTCGATGGTCACCAGTCGCTCGCTGGCATCGATTTCACCGATCAGTGCCCGGGTCAGCGTGGTTTTGCCGGAGCCCGTGGCACCGGAAACGAGCACATTCTGCCGTGTGCGCACGGCCTCTCCCAGGAAGCGCAGCCAGTCTCCGGCGGCGTACGCCGCTGCCAGCACGGCCTGCGGACAGGGCGTCTCGCCCGCGCGGCGGCAATCGGCGCTGAGTCCGTCGCCGATGAGATCGGCCAGGGAGCTGCCTACGCAGCGGTTGCGGCGGATCGCAATGGCGACGGTATCCCGCTCGGTCGCCGGCGGCAGGACGACCTGGACGCGTGCGCCGTCTGGCAGGGCCGCGCTCAGCAGCGGGTGCTCGCTGCTGATGCGCTGCTGACTCGCGGTGGCCACGAGGCGTGCGAAGTGTGCCGCCCATTCGAAGGTCGCCCACTCGCTGGCGACGCGCACCCACCCCTGCGCCGCCTCGAGCCAGACCTCACCCGGCCGGTTGATGCAGATCTCGGCAATGTCGGGCCGGCCGAGGAGCGCCGTCAGTGGCCGCGCGTAGTGCAGCAGCGCACCCCGGTCGCTCATCCCTCAGCGCGACCGGTCCGTCGCGTCGATGGCCGGACCGAAATCGACGTCCTGTTTCACGAGGACGCTGAGCATCGCCCCCGGCGCCACGCGGACGGTCGGCGGGATGGCGACCGTACTGCGAAGTACTTCCGTGAGAACCGTGTCCGTTCCCTGCGTGGATACGACGACGGTTCCGCTGCGCGCCCGGTTGGCCAGACCCTGAAATCCGGCGTCCACGGCGGAGATCATGATGGCTGCGCCGAAGCGGTCCATAAAGTGCGTGTCGACCGAACCCGGCACGCCTGCCCTTCCCAGGGCGTCGGTGCCGGGTGAGTCCAGCGGAACCAGCAGCCCGTTCGTGGTGCGCGCCTCGACCCACAGCACGAGCACCCGCGATCGTCCTGCCCGCAGGTCACTGTGCACTTCACCGAGCAGCCGAGTGCCGCGCGGTAACAGCACCTCGACCCCGTCGCCGCCGTACGTGTCGGCGTCCGTGACGCAGGACACCAGACCCGCCAGCTCGGAGTCGATCGCCGTCTCGAGGACGCAGCGCACGGCCGTGCCCTTGGTAAGGACGCGCGTCAGTGCCGGCAGACGCTGCGCGTTAACGGGCGTGAACCCCACGCGCAGGCTGCCCGGCTCGGCGCCCGATGCCACGGGCGCGTCCCGGCGGACGGGCGCGGGAACCCCGGGTGGCGGCGTGCTCGACGGGTACAGCAGCACACCGTTCGGCTCCACACGCACGGCAACGGCAGCGCCCGCACGGCCGTCAGCGGGGTCCGGACGGGCGACGACCGGCGGCCGGGGCGGCATCGTCTCGTCGTAGCGGTCGCTGTCACTGACCGGTGGCTGTGCTGCCACGGCCGGCTCGGGTACCGGGTCGTCGCCTGCTCGGGCAGGCAGGCGCAGCGCCGGCAGCACAAAATCGCCCACCGAGGCGCCGGCGGGGATCGGTCCGGAAGCCCCGCGGGCCTGGCCGCGGGCGACGTACCAGACGAGCCCGATACCAAGCACCGCGACGGACAGCAGCAGGCTGACAAGGCCCCCGGTCCTGCGTGTCGCGGCCGCGCGGCGGTTCCATGCGAGATCCGGCTCCAGCGGCACCGCCGGCGGCGCGTCGTCAGGAATGGAGGTCATACCGCTTCTCCCGGGACCCGTGCTCACGGGCGTCGCTGCACGCAGCCGTGCGTGGTTCCGCGTCGCAGCGCCCACCGGGGCGCGACCTCATGAACGATGACCCAATCGCCCTCGACATGGACGTTGGTTAGGGCCTCGGCACCCGCGAGGTCGTCCCGGTAGATCACCGGCAGCTGACGCCCGCGCGGAAACCTGAGGTAGGTCCGCTCACCGTCGTCGTAGGCCGCGACGGGCTCCAGGTCCGCGGCGCCGCAATACCAATAGTCCGCGTGAAAGACGGGCGCCGCACGGACCACCAGGGCCGGGGCCGGCGGGCGCTCGTAGGTGAAGTGCAGGGCAACCAGCGGCGGGGCCGCGGCCGTCGTCTCGGCGCGGTAGTCGAAATAGTAGGTGTGCCGGTCGGTAAAAACGATGAGGCTGGTCGGCTGCAGCGCGCGTCGTGGCCGGACGACCACGTGGTTCCCGACGATGCCGAGGTCGAGCGCGCCGAGATCGCCGGCCGCGACATTGACGACTCGCTCACCCTCGTCGAGGCAGACGTCAACCGCGTTTCCCACCTGTCCCACCAACGGCACGACGGTATCGGGCCCGAAGGTAACGGTCAGCACGCGGCCGCGCGTTGCCGCCTCGTCCGCTTGTGCGATCGGCACGAGCAGAACAAGAAATCCGGCAATCCATGATCTCGTCACGGTGCGCGACCCTCCGGGACGGCCGATGCCAATTCGGGCTCGCGCTGAAATGCCGTCACCCGCAGGCCCAGCGGATTGAGCTCCCGCTGCGCGGGATCCTTCGACGGCTCGACGTAGCGAAAGCCGAGGGTCGCAATCCAGGACTGCTCGGCGACCGAACCGCCGTGCGCGGTTTCCTCGACGGTCGAATAGCGGACCTGTGACAGCGAGGTCCCGTCGGGTGCAGCCGGCAGTCCGGTGATCGAGTGGATGCGGACCTGAACGCTCGATCCTGCGCGGTACCGGTTAAGCGGCGACTCGGGGTTGGCCCGGTCCCACGCGCGGGCCAATCGCTCGTTGAGCACCGCCGACTGCATTGAGCCGGTCAAGGCGTAATCATGGGGAGCGAGCTCCGGAATGTAGCGTTCGTGCGCGGTCACGTAGGCATTCAGCAGATAGCGGGTCATCGCCTCGGTCGGGCTGACCGTGTGATCTGCCGGCGGTACGACGTCAACCACGCCGGTCGTCGCGTCAACCCGAATCAGGTAGGGCTGCGTCTGCTTGAGCGGCGCGAGCAGCGACAGCGCGATCACTGCCGCCGCCGCCGCGGCGACCGCCACCACGGCCGTCCACCAGGCGCGTTTTTCACTGGCTTCAAGGCGTGCCACCCGATCCAGTTCCCAGGCGGTCGACTCACCGAGATAGGCTTTCAACGCCTCATCGTCCGTCATCGGCGCGCGCCTCCCACGGTCTGTCATGGCCCGCGTTGATCGGCCGGGCGCGCCCCGAGCAGGCCTTCTCGGCGAGCGGCGTGCATCCCAGTAACTGAGCGGTGACGCAAAGCAGGAGCGCGGCTGCCACCCGGACCGCTTTCAGGTTTGCTTTAGTCACGGGCCGTCCCCCACAACCTGGCGGGCAGCCCGTGCCCGGTCGACTCTTCCGACCCGCTCTCATCGTCGGTGTACGCGGTCTCTGCTACCCAGGCCGCAGCAGCGGGCGCCGCGCCGGACACGCGGCGGGCCGCCTGACTGAAGGCGCCAAAGGTCGACAGCGAGACTCCCCGGCCGAGCCCCGCCGCGATCGGCATTACCTGACGCATCAGCAGCAAGACAATGCCGCTCACAAGGAGCAGATCGAGGACGTCGACGGTCTGCAGTTCGGCACCCCGGGCGGCGGTCTGGTCGGCGTAGCTGACGACGATCTGCAGCAGGAGACTCGCGACGAGCCCGACCAGAACAGAAATGAGTGAGTACGTGATCAGCTGGCCCGTCCACGCCTCGAACAGCGCACGCGACCGTTCAAAGAGCGCCGCCAGAACAAAGGCCGGTCCGACGGCGAGAAGCAGTGCCGTCGCAATCTTGGCGAGCGCAATGAGGAACGTCGCGTAGAGGCACAGCACGCCGATGACCAGCCAGACGCCGGCGCCGATGAAGTAGAACCCGGCATCGCCATCGAAAACGCCGCCGCGCAGCCAGAGTGCGTTGCCGGCCGTACCGCCGCGGTCCCAGATCGTGTCGACGAGCCCAATGACGTTCGGCGCGCCGACCATGGCTGCCGCCAGTTGCTGCGGACCTTCCACCAGGAGGTCGACGAGGACGTCGTTATAGAGCCAGAGGTGAAGGGCGACACCGAGGACGACAGCGAGCGTCAGGACGCGCTTCACGCCGTCCAGCAAAGGCTCGGTGATCTGGCCGGACAGGTGAAGGTAACCCCATCCCATGACGTAGATCGACGCCAGCGTGCCAGCGGCCGGGCTCAGCGCGGTCGCCGCCTGCGCCGTCTGTGCAGAGACGTAATTGGCGAGGTGGGCATCAAGCCAGGCCATAAATTCGCCGAAGACCATGATGCTCAGTCCGCCGCCGGATGAAAGCGGGACGCAAAGTCGCCATGCCCTTTGACAGCGGCCTCCTTCGACCGGGCATCCGTCGCTGACGACTGGGCCCGAGCCCAGGACATGACGGCGGCCGATTTGATGGTGTCGTTCACCAGCATGAGCTGCTCTGCGGCAATGCGGGCCTGGAGGTCGAGCGCCGCCTTCGGATCGGAGGTCAGGTCGATCGTGTCCAGCAGTCGCTGCAACTCCTCGTACCGGCTGCTGGTTGCTGTCAGGGTGGCGTCGGCAAGGCTGAGCGCGGCGGTAGCGGCAGCCCGCCGTGCCTGGATCGACTGCTGCTCCGCCGCTGACCGTGTCGCGAGCCGCTCGGGAGCAAGGACACCCTGATTGGCGAGAAACCTCTGGTAGGACCGGGCGAGCGTTCCGTAGCGACTGTCGGCGCCGGTCAAGGAGAGGCCAATGTCGTTGCCCGATTCGGGCAGGTAGTTTCGCGCCGCGACCGGCACGCGGTTCAGACGGCCCATACCGCGCGGCCCGGTCAGTGCGGCGAGTTGGCTCTGCGCTGTCGAGAGCTGGTCACGCCAGTACGACAGTTGTTGGCGTAGCTGGGCGATGGCCTCGGCATCGAAGACCGGTACCACGGCGTGCGTCGTCTCGCTCAGGAGCGCCATCGAGATCGCGATCGACACGACCCGGAGGGTTCTGTTCATGACGACCCCCGTGATGCATAGAACTCGGGCAGCCACGCATTGGGCTCGTCCCCGAGTTTCGTGCGCAGCTCCCTCGCGCGCTGGACGTTGTGCGGCCGCCCCGAGATGACGTCCACCAGCGGTTCCATGCCGCGCAGATCGAGCTCACAGACGACGCTGACCTGGGCTTGTTTCAGGAGAAACGATCGATCCCCGGGCTGGATGTGCTGTCGGACGATGTCGTACTCGCGATCGGAGAGCCCGAATCCCGCGGTGTACTCCCGGTAATCAGCATCCGGGTTGGCGAAGAAGATCTTGGTGGGCGTCTGCTCGACCAGGGTCCGTGCGATCGTGCTCGCCAGCACGTCCGACGGTGATTGCGTCGCGAAAGCGGCGACGGCATTCAGCTTGCGCCACGTTTTCAGGCCGTCCTTGGCGAACGATGCAAAGGCGGGGTCGTCGAGGACCGTCGCGAATTCGTCGGTCCACAGAACAAACCGGCGACCGTCCAGCAGGGCGCGCACCAGATGGAAGAGGTACATGGCGACCGGGGCACGGACGTCCGGCAGGCGCAGCAAAGTCGTCATGTCGATGCCGACCAGGATGCTGTCGCCGAGCGTACGCGCGACGCGATCGTCGTCGTTATCGAAGACCCAGGCGAGCTCCCCTCCCCCGGCACGGCACCAGCGACGCAGGCGTGCGGCAAGTCCGCCGGGATCGGTGGGGTCCAGAAACTCGAGGAGACCGGACAGACGCCGTTCGTCCGGCGGCAGCGCGAGCGTACCGGCAACCGCCTGGCGCAGCTCCAGCTGCTGAGGGGCCGAGAGCGTCCCGTCGGTCGACAGCAGCCGGGCGAGCCACCGACGCAGGAAATCCACGTTGGCAGGCGTGGGGTCGAGCCGCAGGGGGTTGAGACCGGAGGGCTGACCGACGTCGAGTGCAACGTAACGGCCACCAAGCGCATGCACCAGGATTTCGAGGCCCTGGTCCTTGTCAATCACCACTTGTGCCACACCTTGCGCCGCGAGTTGGGCGATGAGGAATCCCACGAGTACGCTTTTGCCACTCCCGGTCGGCCCGCAGATAAACGTGTGTCCGGTATCGCGCCGAGAGCTCACCCCCGTGTCAGTGGGGTCCGAGGCGTGGAGCGACAGGAAGAAGGGCCCGCCGCTCGTCGTTTTCAGTACGGCGATGGCGTTGCCCCAGTGGTTGCCGCTGGCCCGTCCGGCCGGATGGCCGTGAAACGGCGCGAGGCCGGCGAAGTTCCGGGTTGTGATCGGTGCGCGACGGGGCCGGTCGCTGAAGTTCCCCGGCAACTGCGCCCGGTACGCGCTTTCAAGCGCGAGGTCCTCGCGCACCGAGACGATACCGGCGTCGCCGAGCGCGACACGGCTGCTCGCGATCAGTCGCTCCAGTTGCCGCTGGAGCGTCGCACTCGGTTCCGTGAGCGACACGGTGTCCGTGAGGATCTGCAGGCTGAGGTGGTGATCGCCGATCGCGAACCGGTTGCTGGCCAGTTCGTCGATCGCCTGTTTCAATTCTGCCGCCTGCGACACGGCGATATCACCGGCACTGCGCATTCGGTTCAGCTGGCGCTGGAAGAGGCCCGCCGCGACGTCCTTTGGCAGGAACGCGAAGCTCTGCGTCAGAATCAGCGAGTGGTTCGCGCGCAGCAGCGCATTCAGGACACCGGGATACGACTGCGGCGGATAGTCCTTGATGGCCAGGAACGCACCGAGGCGCCGCTGGGTCGCGTAGCGGTACTCGATCGAGTCCACGCCGATGACCGGCCGGGTCAGTGGCAGCAGTTCGTCAAGAGGTCCGCAGCCGACGTTCACCGCGGTCGCCTCGGCGTTGAGCAGCAGCGCGTAGAGGTCAAGCTGAGTTGAGCGTCGCCGGTTATCCGTGATCTGCAGTCGGAGGGTTTCCACGTCGTATCGGGTGAGACCGCGCAGTACCTGCTCGGCGCAGCGCTCAAAGTCGTTCAGCCGGGCGGTGAGCATCGTGTCCGGCTCGCCGGCCGTGCCGTGGCGCCGGCGGAAAGGCCAGCGCTCCAGCGGGTCGTCCGGCCCGGGTCGCTGCACCAGGGTGAGGTACCAGGTGTTGGCGCGAAGGACGGTGGCCTCCAGGCGGCTTTGGTAGGCGTCGTTGAGCGCGGCAACGAATGCCGGATGCCGGGCATCGGGCCTCGGCGGCGTCGTCGGTGCCCGCACGAGGTGGGTCCAGAGGGCAAGTTGTGGGTCGGCGATCGTTCGCCACAGCAGATTCAGGCGCTCGTGGTAGTCCGCGATCTTGGCCGTGTCGCTGGTGTCGAAACTGCTGCCAGCCAGTCGGAACGAGCTCACGAGGTGCCCGCTCCGGGTGATTGCTACCGTGGGCGTCAGGAGCGCGCTGTAAGGGACGACCGTGCGCAGGGCCGGCTGGCGCGGCGGCTTGGGACGCCTGGAGGTCAGCACGGGCAGACCCAGACGGTTCGAGAGGCGATGGGATCGAGCGTGCGCGCGCCCCAGGCCTTGCCGGAGCCCGGGGCGAGCAAGCGGCAGCACACCCAGAGCAGCCAGATTTCAAAGTACCGCGGATCGCTGCTGCACAGCAGTCGGGCAATGCCGTACAGGGGCGCGCAGAGTCCGAGCGCGAGAATGTTTCGTGACAGCAGGAAGGACTCGACGCTGATGACCGCCGTGCATAGCAGCGCGGCATAGGGCACGCCGAACGCCATCGCGGGTCGCGTAACCGCGACGAACAACGGGTCGGGCACCAGGGTCTGCGAGCGTGGACCGGGCACGGTCAGACCCCAAACAGTCCGCGCACCCAGGTAACGACCTGGGAGGCGCCGAATACGAGCACGATGCCGGCCACGCCACCGACCATCCATCCCCAGCTGATGCGGTTAAACCAGGCCGCAACACCGAGTGCCATGACGGCGATCACCGCCACGGGCGCGAGGATCGTCAGGAGGTTGGTCTGGAGCGCCGTGGCGCCGGTGGCGAACGGGCCTGAGTCGGCGCGCGCGCAGGTCGCGAGGCAGGTGAGGATGGCGGCGGTCAGCACGGAGTGGCTGGCAGCAGGCAAGCGCTGGAACGGCACGTTCGGCTCCTTCGGGTCAGAAAGCGGTCTTGGACCGGATGGAGCAGAGAGTGCGGGTAAGCGGCGTTTGGATGAGATCCGAGAAAATGGCGGGAATGGGCAGTTTGGGGTGCTCTCGTCCGGTTCTCCGTTTCATCTCTCCCGCACCTGCGCGGATTTAGTTACAGGGTCCTACTGGAAGAACTACAGGGAGGCAGTGAAAAAGACTGTTGAAACAATGACTTGGGATTGTCTTTTGGAGCCTTGCAACGGCCAGGCGGGAGTCATTGAACGGTCGGCATGAGAGTTGGGACGGTCAGGCGTGAGAGTTGCCACGTTGGCGCGAAGCGACCCAGTGGCCAGCGTCAAGGAAATCAAAGGGTTAGGGGCCAGCGTGAGAGATGCAACGGGGCCTGAAAATTCTCGGTGGGGGCATCCATAAGCGTCTGTTTTTGGTCAATAAATCGCCGGGCCCTCGGCACGCGAAGGACGGGTTTCGAGAGAGTTGTAACGCGTCAGGGACGCGGCAGTCTGGTGCGCGGTGAGACGTGCGGACGCGACGGCAGGAGTAGCAGCCCGTGCTCGGCCACCTTGATGTTGGCATCCGGATAGACGCGGATGACACGCTTCAGCGAATCCGAAAAGAAGCGCCGGAAAAAACGCAGCTCCTGGTAGCTGTGACCAAACTGCTCCGACAGCTGGGCCCAGCTCACGCTGCTGGGTTTCGTCAGATGGAAGAGTCGGTGCACCAGCCACGCGTAGACGTCGAGGTCCATCGGACTCTTGCGCAGCGCCTTGATGGCCTGCGTGGAGAGCGGCGCGGACCGCTCGAGAATGGAGTGGTAGAGCACCTGCGACAGGATGAGCGAACTCCCCTCCCCCACGGCGCGATCATCGTCCCACCAGAGTCGAGCTTCTTCAGCGAAGAGCGCCTGCCGTATGTGGAGGCCGGCGCGGCCTGAGGCGTCACGCAGGTTCTCATCAATCGTCAGCGTGCAGTGAATCAGCCGCAGAAGCTGGTTGGCATAGGTTCTGAGGCTGCCTCGGTCGCCGCGCGTGATCGGTACGTCGAGCCGGCGGAGAAACTCGTGCACCGTCTTGCCGAGGTAGACCTCGGGCGACCGGGCGCGGATCGCCTCGGACGTGCAGTAGATGGTCAGAAGCCGGGCCGGCACGCCGTACGGCAGGCCGATCTCCGGGCGGGTGGTGCCAAGGGTGAGTTCGAGCCACCCGTTCTTGCGCGTGAAACCGAGGGCGCTGCCGGGATCCGCGTGCGGAAAGGAGCACTGGATCAGCGGCACGTAATGAAATGAAACGCCCTCCCCGGCCTCGGCCTGGGCCTCGGCGTCCGCCGCCAGGCTGCGGACCGAACGCGTCTCCGGTAATTCCGGCGTCAGGCGAGTCGGAACGGTCGGCAGGCGAAAGGACGGCGGCGTGACGGCCGGTGGCAGCGAGAGCTGAAAGGCGCTGTCGGGAAGGTCGGGGAAGCGGCGCTTCAGGGATTCGACGGGGAACTTAGCGAGGAGCAGCTGCCCCAGTGCACGCTCACGGGAGTACCCCAGTGCCAAATAGCGTGCAAGGCGGGCATCCAAATCGGCTTCGTTGCAGTCGATGACGGCGTCTGCCATCTGCCCTCGTTGGCGCCTTCGTGGCGCTGCGCACGGATTTGCGCTAAGTTCGGCTCTAAATCCGTGTGTCCAGATTGCTCTGGGAGGCCAGTGTGCCAGCCGTATTAGCCGTTGACAAGCTCGAAGACATCCTCGCCAACAGCGAGAACTTTCTCCACCGCATGCACGAGCTGGGGCAGGAGCCGCACCAGCAAAAGCAGCTTAACCGACTGTTCAGCCCCTCGGAAGCCGCCGGGATGGTCGGCCGGGACCGAACGACGCTGGCGCGCGCCGAGCCGGAAATCGGTCTTGCGCAGACGGCGCGTAACCCGTCGAACAACCGGCGGGTCGGGTACACGCTGGAGCAGATCCAGGCCTTTCGTGCCCATTTCGGGACACTGCCGTGGCGCGATCCCGCGACCGACGAGCCGGTCGTGATCGCCTGTCAGAACTTTAAAGGCGGCGTCGGCAAATCGACCACCTGCGTCAACTTCGCGCATTACCTCGCGTTGCAGGGCTACCGCGTGCTGGTCATCGATACGGACAGCCAGGCGACGACCACGTCCATGTTCGGCTACGTGCCGGATGCGGAGATTGATCAGGACGCGACGGTGCTGGCCTACCTCGGCGGGCACCAGAAGACGCTCGATTACGCCGTCCGCAAGACCTACTTCCCTAACATCGACCTCATTCCGGCGTGCCTCGCGCTGTACGAGGCGGAAGTGGCGATCGTCGTTCACATCGCGGAGCAGGACTCGCCGGACGCCCGGCGGGCGTTCTTCTCCGAGCTGCGCAACGGGATTCAGACCGTGGCGGACAACTACGACGTCATCCTGGTCGACTCGCCACCGGCGCTCGGCATGATCTCGATCAACGTCCTCATCGCGGCGGACGCGCTGCTCGTGCCGTCGGCCGCGCGAATGTACGACTTCAGCTCCACGGTGCAGTTCTTCCGCATGGTGAAGAATTACGTCGGGCAGATTGCCCCGGACAAGTCGTACCGCTGGATTTCGGTCCTGACCACGCTGTTCGATCAGCGCTACGAGAGCCAGAAGCAGTTCTTCGAGGTCATGCGTACCTGCTTTGGCGATTCGGTCTTCCAGCGGGTGTTCTTCCACTCGTCGGAGGTCATCAATTCGGCCGCCCAGTTCCTGGGCCCGTACGAGCAGCCGAAGCCGGCGCGCAAGGTGCTCGAGATGATGGATGCGGTGTTTGGCGAGATAGAGCTGTCCATGCTTCGCGACTGGCCGTCGAAGCGGGCATTACTGAACCAGCGGGGGATCACCTGATGAGCAAGAACAAATTGTTTGGCGGCACCCGCCTGTCGGAAATCGCGAACTCCGTCAAAGAGCGCGGCGAGTCGACGCCCTTCGACCGGTCGGCGGTGAAGCCCGTGCTCGCGGCGGCGGAGCTCGCCCTGACGAGCCGGAAGGTTCCGGGACTCGAGCGCGAGAGCATCTTCGCGGTCGACCCCCGTCGCTGCCGGCCGTGGGTCTATCACAAGA
>CAITAM010000448.1 GCA_903890265.1 uncultured Pseudomonadota bacterium
CGCCGGAAACTGGCCGAGAATCGCCGCCCGCAGTCGGTCATCCTCGGCGGCGTAGCCCGCGGCCAGCGCGCGCAGGTCCGGCCGGCGACGGGGCAGGGCGTCCATTGCCCCATCGATCGCGGCCCGGTCGGGGACTGCGACGTCCCCGTCACCGACGAGCACCAGCGGCTCGTCCGCCGCGAGGCCCAGCAGCTCCCGCAGGTCGTGCTCGGCGGTAGCAAGGCTCGAGCGCGCGTCGGTCAGCTGCCGATCGACGTCCGACGCCGCCGTGAGACCCACGGTAGCGACGTCAAAGGTCACGAGCCCCGCGCGCAAGGCGGCAGCGAGACGGGGTAGCAGGGGAGTGAGGGCCTCCTTCTCGCTCGCGAGACGCAGGACGAGCGCCCGCTGGCGTTGGACCCGCACGAACAGCTGGCGTGACTGGCTGACCACCTGCCATTCCGCCCAGAGCAGACCGAGGTTGACCTGCTCGTCGGTGTGGCGGCGCGCGGACTGGCGGGCGCCATAGGTCACGAGCTGCCCGAGGTCCCAGGAGAGGCTCTGCGTGTAGGCGGTCGACGCGCCGGGCTGTCCGGCACCCGGCCTGTCCCTGCTGTAGCCGAATACCGGATCCGGCAGGAGACCGGCGGCAAAGGCCTGCGCCCGCGTCACCTTGGCCTGCGCGCGCAGCACACGAAGGGCCGGGCTGTACACGACCGCAATCATCGCGACCTCGGTCGCATCGAGCCCGTCGGTCGCATCGAACGGATGGGTTTTGAGCCCGCCGGGCAACAGCGTGTCCGCCGGCACCGAGAGCGCGCCAACCGGCGAGCCGGCCGTCTCATCGAGGGCGAGCGGCCGGTACGGCGTACACCCGGGCAGCACGGCGGCGCCGAGAACGCCAAGCACGGCGACCAAGGACCGCGCGTGTCCGGCCAGCGAGGATACGAGGCGGGAATTCAACTGGGTCTGCATATTGGCCTTCCGCTGACTCGTACCGGTGCCCGCAGGCGAAACGTAACGCGAGAGCCATTCTTGGCCCGAGGTTCGGTAATGGACGTCGCCGGGGCTCCGTCGGGAGGCAATCCGTACGACAACCGCAACCGTCGGAAAATCATTCGGTTCGGCGGCGCGCGCCACAAACGCCCCCGAGCCCGGAAAACGTCCGGCCCATCGCTGTCTAGACTGACGAAAGCAGCACACGCAGTCGCTCGGCAGTCTCTGGGCCAAAGGACCGAGCGAGCGCCTCAAGCAACGCGAGGTCGAGGGTTGCCTGATCTACCGCCCACGCCGCAGCCGCGTCAGCGAGATCCTGGGGACCGCCCGCGAAGAGCTTCGTCGCAATGAAGTCTTCACGACCGAGCACGGTGAGCAACGTACCCTGGAAGGGAACTTCGATGGCGCGCTCGAGGGCCGCGATGGTGAGACCGCGCAGCCCGACTAGCAGGTCGACGCGATTGCTGTGGGAGTCCTCCACTGCCAGCAGGGCTGAGATCGGATCATCCGAATCACCGCGACGCAGCGTGGTCGTGAACCCCGCCGCGACAAGCGCGTCGCGAAGCCCCCAAGCTTGAGTCAGGCTGATAAACGCGACGGCATCGGCATCGAGGCTGGCACGCACGACCCCGTGGACCGAAGCGGCCATCGCACCGAGCACCGCGTAACGGACGCCTGCACCGCGCAAAACCTCGACAACGTCGAGCAGCAGCAGCGCAGATTGACCCGGTCTTGTCGCCCTCACGGGGCCGACCGGCGGTCACGAGGGTTGCGGGCGCGGCCGCCCGCAGCCAGGGCCGCCATCAGCTGACAATGTTCGAGAAAAGCGTTCAACCGCTGCTCGGGCGACAGTCTTCGGACGACCGCCAACAACTCGTTCCGGGCGGCAAGGGCAAGTTTTGAGCGCATGCCGCACGAGTTTAGCGCAGCGGCCTATCCGGCGTGCCACGGCCGTCAACGGCCGCGGAAGCGAGGTATCGACGTCACGTCGGGACGGGCCAGGCCAACCGCCGGACCGAGCAGCACGCGATCCGGCCCCAAAAACGCGAGTGGAGCCGCAACCGAGCTCCTTTGACCGTCGGCGGCACCTGCCATGAATATAATTCGCATAATGTATATTATGGTTAATATTGGATTGCGGTAGCGACAACGTCAGCCCTCGTGTCGCTTGTGGGAATTTTTGGTAACGCCCCGGTACTTTTGGTAGCGAGGGTCGGCAAAGCGTGGCGGTCGCCACACGCAGACGATGCGGTTGTCTGCCCGAGGGCTGGCTTAATCTTAATCAGGCATCCAATCAAAGTGGCTTGACGATCTGGCGTTGGCTTGGTGCCGGTGCGCTGACCCGGCACAGGCGCCCAAGATTAGCCAGCGGGTTCTTCGGCCGAGACCAGGCGTTTTACGTAGGGCGGTTCGCACTGTTCCCGAATAGCTTGTGGAGGATTTCCTTACCGCCAACGGACTGGGGCCGTAACTTACTGAATTAACCAAGAAACGTCGCATTGCCAGCCGGGAAGTGACAGGATCGCTACATATCGCCTTGCATTCAGGACGGTCGCGCTGCTGGATCATCGGACACAGGCACCGTGTCGGTCGGC
>CAITAM010000449.1 GCA_903890265.1 uncultured Pseudomonadota bacterium
TACCGGCCGTTCTGCAGTGATCGATGCCGGCTACTCGATCTCGGCGCGTGGTTCGACGGGCGGCGCGCGATCCCGGACGAGTCGCCAGCCGAACCGGAGAGCGACGCCCCCCCGGCAGACTCCCCTGATGCCGAGTGACCGGCCGTGAAGCTTTACAGCAACCCGCGCGCGCCAAGCCCGCGCCGGGTGCGGATGTTCGCTGCGGAGAAAGGCCTCGCCCTCACCCTGATCGATATCGATATCGGTGCCCGCGCCAACGACGGCGATGAATTTCGCGCGGTCAACCCGCGCGGCGAGGTGCCGGTGCTCGAGCTCGACGACGGGCGGCGCCTCACCCAGTCGATGGCGATCTGCCGCTACCTCGAGCGCCTGCAGCCCGAGCCGAACCTGTTCGGCCGTGATGCGGACGAGTGCTACGCGATCGACGCCACGATCGACGAGCTGACGCAGGCGCTGTACGTCCCGACGGTGCATGCGTTTCGTCACGGACACGAATTCTGGGCCGGACGCTTTGAGCAGAGCGCCGAGTACGCCGCCATCGCGGCCCGGCAGGTACGGGACGAATACCAGCGCCTGGATGTGCGTCTGCGTGACCGCGAGTTCCTCTGCCTTGACCGCCTGACGATGGCAGACGTCCTCGGTTTTACGACCGTGGACTTTGGCCGGGTCTGCCGGTTGCGGCCAGGCGAGGAGCTGACCGACCTCCTTCGCTGGCGCGATGCCATCGCCGCCCGGCCGAGCGCCCAGGCATGAGGCAGGCCTGATGACTCCCGAGATCTACACACTGACAGGTTCCGAACGCCAAGGTCTTCCCTCATGAGCCTGCGCTCCACGACGCTGGTTGACCGGCCACGGACCGACCCGTGCCACCCCTGGACGGAGCGGCTTGAGCTCATCCAGTTCCACGGCGGGCTGCAGCTGACGGTGCTGCAGATCGTCAGTGCCGACCTCAACCCAATGGAACTGTGGATCTCCCGCGAGTGTCGCCGACCGCAGGAACTCGGGGTCGCCATCGGCGAATGGGCGCTCGCGCGCAGCGCCTCCCCGCAGCAGCTCGAGCAGGCCTGGTCACGTTGCCGCGACGCGCTCTCCGAGTGGGGCCCGATGAACCTGCGCGAGGCCGGTACCGTCACGACGACGCCGCTGCGGGCGCAACGCCGGCCCTGACGACGACGGCAGGGCCGCCCGACGGCGGGGCGGTGGCGGTCTGGTAAACTTGGAGGCCATGGGCGCCATGCGCCGGTCTGCCGACCCGCGTTCAGGCCGCTTCGGCGCCCCTCTCTCCCCGGAGCCACGGTGAAGCGTCGCCCAACCTACCTTGAAGCCGGCCAGCGCATGCGTTTCGGGCGGCCCGTCGGCAAACGCGTAGGCGACTTCGAGCCGCTGCCGGAGCCGGCCACCGTGCCGGATTTTGAGCTCGGCAGCTGGCGAGTGAGGCCGGCGGTAGGCCGCATGACCCGCGCCGACAGACTGGTCGCGCTCGACGGCCCGACGCTGCGCTGCGTGCTCGCCCTGCATGCCGCGCCGCCCGGCGGGGTGCCCCGCGCGCTCCTCGCGGCGCTCGTGTTCGGTCAGGGCGTGCCGGATGACCGCCTCCGCCGCTGCCTGTCGTTTCTGCGCCGGGTGTTCGCCGAGGACGGGTCGGTCCGAATTGAAAACGCACCCGGCGACTGCTTCTGCCTCTGGACGGGGCCGCCCGTGCCGGGTCGCGGCCTGCGCGGCAGCGAGAGCGTGCAGCTCAGCGAGCCGATCGATGCCGTCGCGGACTGGATCGACCGCCCGCGCCGCCGCTGGATCCCGCTCACGGCCGCGGCTGCGCTGGTCGCATCGCTGGTGTTCGGCCTGATGCACTTGCTCGGGGGGCCCGGTCACGTACTGTCGCACCGCGTCCGGACGGTCAGGCCGTTTGCCTCCGAGCCCGGCCTGAAAACCAGCCCCAGTTTCGCGCCGGACGGCCGTCAGGTTGTCTATGCCTGGGCCCAGCCTGGCGGCAGCGCCCATCTGTATGTGCGCGCCGTGCCCGGTGGTGCCCCGCGGCCGCTGACGTCCGGCGACGGCGAGGACCTGTACCCGGTCTGGTCGTCAGGCGGTGGCCTGATCGGCTACGTGCACCTCGGTGCCGGGGGCTGCGAGTTGATGACCATCCTCGCCGACGGCAGCAACCGGCGCCCCGTTGGCCGCTGCGACGCCAGCGTCGCCGGCGTCATGGCATTCAGTCGCGGCGGACGGGCGCTGACCTACCCGAACCGGACCAGCGAGCTGTTGCCAAGTCAGATCGTCACGCTGGACCTCAACACCGGGGCGCTCAGCGGCGTTACCAATCCGGTGGTCGGCATGCCGGGCGATACGCGGCCCACGCTGACGCCAACCTCGCGGCGCCTCGCCTTCGTGCGCACGCGCAGCCCGGGCATCGCCGACGTGGCGCTGGCCGACCGCGGTGTCGGCGAGGTGGTCCGCGTGACCCACGACTACGCGCCCATCAACGGACTCGCCTGGGAACCCGATTCGCGCACGCTGCTGGTGGCCTCGGCACGCGGCGGCCGCAGCCGCCTGTGGGCCGTGCCGGCCGATGGCGGCACACCCCGGTTCGTGATCGGTGGTCCCGGTGAACTGAGCTCGCCGACGTTCTCGCCGGATGCCCACGAGGTGATTTACGAGCGCCGGCACCGCGCGCTGCGCCTCGCCTCGGTCACGATTGGCGATGAGCGGACGAACGCACTGCCGCTGCCCGTCGCGACTGGCGAGGACCGTGCACCGAGCCTGTCGCCGGACGGCCGCCGCGTCGCGTTCGTATCCGACCGCAGCGGCAACGACGAGCTGTGGATCGCCGACCCGGACGGCAGCCATGCGCGGCAGCTGACGCACGAAAAAGCCGAGTGGGTCGCGGCTCCGCACTGGGCGCCTGACGGCAGGAGCCTGATCATCGCGGCCGGGGTGCGCGGCGAGAGCGACCTCTACACCGTCGACGCCGACAGTGGCGCGCGGCGCGCGCTCACCACCGACCACCTGTCGGGTGAACCCTCACTGTCGGCCGACGGCCGCTCTCTGTACTACGCGTCACGCTCGGGCCCGGACGCGATGCCGCAGTTGCACCGACGGACCTGGCCCACGTTTGTCGGCGACGTGACGCTGACCTCCGACGGCGGAGCCCGCGCGGCGGAGTCCGCCGACGGCAAGCACCTGTACTA
>CAITAM010000450.1 GCA_903890265.1 uncultured Pseudomonadota bacterium
CCCGGGCCGCCACCGTAGGGCCGGTCATCGACCGTCCGGTGCACGTCGGTGGCGTACCGCCGCGGGTCCTCGACCCCGACCGACAGCAAACCCCTCTCCAGTGCCCGCCCGACCACACCCACCCGGGTCGCGGCGGCCACAAACTCCGGAAAGAGCGTCACGACCTCGATCGAGAGCGGTCGTTCCGACCGCGGCCCGGCGTTCACAGGGTCGGATCCCAGTCCATCTCAATCCGCCGCGCCGCGTGGTCGACCCGGCGGATGTGCTCGGGCGCCATCGGTACCCAGTGCTCCTTGGCGCCGTGGCGCACAACGACCACGGGGTTCGCCGGCAACTCGACAAAGTGGCTGACCCGCCCGAGCACCACGCCGTCCAGCGTGACGGCTTCCATGCCCAGCAGGTCCACCCAGTAATACTCGTTCGGTCCCGCCGGCGGCAGCGCCGCACGCGGCACCAGCACCTCCAGCGTGCCGTAGCCGCGGGCGGCCTCCGGGCTGTCGATCCCCGCGAGCCGCACCAGCACCGTGCGCTTGCCACCGTGCGGCCGGCCACCGAGCACCTGCACGTCGCGGCTCGGGGCGAACTCGCCCGCCACGGACAGGCTCCACACCGGGTAATCCAGAATCGCTTCCGGCGGGTCGGTGTACGACTCCACCTTCAGCCAGCCCTGCACACCCCACGGTGCGCCGAGCCGGCCCAGCACGACATGCGCCGGGGCCCCGTCGTTGCCGACGCCGCCCACGGCGCGATCGCTCAGGCCGCGACCTGCTGCTTGCGGTACTCAGCGACCAGCGCGGCGACGCGCTCGGACGGCTGGGCGCCGGTCTTCAGCCAGTGGTCGAGCCGCGGCATGTCGAGGCGCAGGCGCGTTTCCTTGCCGCGGGCGACGGGGTTGAAAAGCCCCACCTGCTCGAGCGTGCGGCCACCCTGGCGCTTGCGGCTGTCGGTCACCACCACGTGGTAGAACGGCTCTTTCTTGCCACCACGCCGGGTCAGACGAATCGTTACCATCGCTTCTTCGAGTCCTGTGTCACCGGAGGGCGCAACGCGCGCCCCCGCCAAAGAGCCGACAATGTTACCGCATCCGGGGGTTCAAGGGAATCGGCCCGGGAGTCACTGCCCGAGGCCCGGTGGCAGTCGCCCGCCGAGCCGGCGCAGCATCCCCTTCATGCCGCCCTTCGAGAACTGTTTCATCACCTTCTGCATCTGCTGAAATTCCTTCAGCAGGCGGTTGACGTCCTGCACCTGCACCCCGGAGCCGGCGGCGATCCGCCGCTTGCGCGAACTGTCGATGAGATCCGGCCGGGCGCGCTCCTTGCCGGTCATGGAGTTGATGATCGCGATCTTGCGCACGGCCTCCCGGTCGCCGAAGGGGTTGGGCATGCCGGCGGCGGCGCTCTGCAGGCGGGTGGGCAGCTTGTCCATCAGGGCACCCACCCCACCCATCGCCTGGAGCTGTTGAAGTTGTTCACGTAAATCGTTGAAATCGAAACCCTTCCCCTTGGTGAGCTTCTGCGCGAGCTTGGCCGCCTTCTCCTGATCGACCGAGGCCTGGACCTGCTCGACGAGCGACACCACGTCGCCCATGCCGAGGATCCGCGACGCGAGGCGCTCCGGGTGGAAGGGCTCGAGTGCCTCGACCTTTTCGCCGACACCGGGGAACAGGATCGGCTTGCCGGTGACTTCGCGCACCGACAGCGCGGCGCCGCCGCGCGCGTCGCCGTCGGCCTTGGTCAGGATGACCCCGGTCAGCGCCAGCGCCTCGTTGAAGGCCCGGGCGGCGTTCAGCGCGTCCTGGCCGGCCATGCTGTCGACCACGAACAGCTTCTCGTGCGCGCTCACCGCCCGGTCGATGGCCGCCACCTCGGCCATCATCTCGCCGTCGACATGGAGGCGGCCGGCCGTGTCGACGATCAGCACGTCGACCAGCGAGCGCCTGGCCTCGGCGAGCGCCCGGGTGGCGATCGCGAGCGGCGCCTCGTCCGCCGAGGACGGGATGTGCTGCGCACCAATCTGCTCGGCGAGCCTCGCGAGCTGCACGATCGCGGCCGGCCGGTAGACGTCGACCGAGACCAGCGCGACGCGCTTCTTCTGGGTCTCCATGAGGTGGCGGGCGAGCTTCGCGGCGGTGGTCGTCTTGCCCGCGCCCTGCAGGCCGGCGAGCAGCACCACCACCGGTGGCTGGGCGCGCAGGTTGAGCCCCTGGCCCGGCTCGCCCATGGCCCGCACCAGCTCCTCGTGCAGGATCTTGATGAAGACCTGGCCAGGGGTCAGGCTCTGCTGCACCGTCGCGCCGAGCGCACGGTCCTTGACCGCGGCGATGAACGTCTTGACGACCGGCAGCGCGACGTCCGCCTCGAGCAGCGCCATGCGCACCTGACGCAGCGTGTCGTTGATGTTGTCTTCGGTCAGGCGGCCGCGCCCGCGCAGGGCATCCACGGCCGAAGCCAGGCGGCTCGTCAGTTTGTCGAACATGGCAGCTCCGGCTGAGGCATCGGCAGACCCGCTGGCCCGCGGGCGCAATTATACGGGCCCGGACCGTAACGTGCTTCACGGCAACGGTCGCCTGTGCAATCATCCTCGTTCGCCCGCCGGCATCGCCGGCCACACGTTCTCGGCGCCCTTGCTCACTCTGCTCGTGACCGCTCTTTATATCGCCGCGGCGGCCGCTCACTGGAGCGGCGCCCTGCGGCCGTCGGCGACTCGCGCGCGCCTGATGCGGGCGCTCGTCGTGGCGGCGCTCGCCATCCACACGGTCGACCTGTCCAGCATCCTGCGCAACGAGGCGGGCTTTGCCCTGTCGATCGGCGACGCCCTGTCGCTGTGGGGCTGGGTGATCGCCGTCAGCACGTTGGTGGCGGGGTTCTTCTGGCCGCTGAAGGGCGCGCCGGCGTTCCTCTACGGGCTCGTCGCGGTGCTGGCCTCGTTTGCGGCCGAGCCGCGCACGTACCACGAGGCCGTGGCGCCCGGGTTTGCGATCAACGTGCACATAGCGCTGTCGACGTTCGCGGCCGGCTGGCTGTCGATCACGGCGGTCTGCGCCGTGCTGCTCGTGGTGCAGAGCGCACGCCTCAAGGCGCGGCGCATGGACAGCTGGGTGCGCGTCCTGCCACCGGTCGAGATCCTCGAGCGGGCGGTCTTCGCGTCGCTCGGCGCCGGCTTCGCCGCGCTCACCGTCGCGCTGATCACCGGGCTCCTGTTCGTCTACGACCTCAAGGCCCAGCACCTGTCGCACAAGCTGTGGCTGTCGCTGCTCGCGTGGGCGCTGTTTGCGACGCTGCTCGTCGGCCGGGCCCGCTACGGCTGGCGCGGGCGGACCGCGGCACGCCTCACGGTCGGCGGCTTCTTTGCCCTGTCGCTCGCCTACCTCGGCTCAAAGTTCGTGCTCGAGGTCGTCCTCGGGCGGCACTGGGGCTGAGGTGGGTCGCAACGACGACCCTGGCGGCGGCCGGCCCGCGCCGGCAGGCCGGGGCCCTGGCGGTTGAACCCGATCCCGATCAAGACGGCGCTGCTTGGCCTGTTGGC
>CAITAM010000451.1 GCA_903890265.1 uncultured Pseudomonadota bacterium
ATTCACCGACCCGGTCGCACTACCCGGAGGCACTCAGCGAGCTGACGGCCGAGCAGTGCCGCGCCTTCGGCGAAAAATACCTCCGCGATACGATGGCCTACCGGGTGGGCAAGCCGTTCTTCATCGACAAGATGCCGAACAACTTCCGCAACATCGCCCTCATCCAGCTGATGCTGCCCCACGCGCGCATCATCGACGCGCGGCGCGACGCGATGGACTGCTGCTTCTCGAACTTCAAGCAGCTGTTCGCGTCCGGTCACCAGTTTTCCTACAGCCTGTCCGACATTGGCCGCTACTACCGGACCTACGTCGAGATGATGGCGCATTGGGACCGGGTGCTGCCGGGCCGGGTGCTCAAGGTCCAGCACGAGGACGTGCTCGCGGATCTCGAGAGCAGCGTGCGGCGTATCCTCGACTACTGCGGCCTGCCGTTCGAGCCGGCCTGCATCGAGTTTTACAAAAACACCCGCCGCGTGCACACGGCAAGCGCCGAGCAGGTACGACGGCCGATCAACCGGGACGGCGTCGGGCAATGGCGGCCGTACGCGCCGTACCTTGGCGAACTGACCGCCGCGCTCGGCGACCTCGCCCGGACGGATTGACGACCTCCCGGTTCCGGGGCGCTACGCCCCGGTGTCCTCCTGCAGCATCGCGGCGCCTTTCTCGCCCACCATGATCGACGGCGCGTTGGTGTTGCCCGACGTCACGTAGGGAAACACGGAGGCATCGATCACGCGCAGGCCGTCGAGGCCGTGCACCCGCAGGCGGGCATCGACCACGGATTCCTTCGGGTCCGGTCCCATCCGGCAGGTGCACGTCGGGTGGTAGACGGTGCCGGCGCGCTGGCGGAAATCGGCCAGGAGCTCGTCGTCCGACTGCTTCGACGGCCCCGGGATCATTTCTTCCTCGATGACGTCGGCGAGCGGACGGGTGGCGGCGAGCTTCCTGAGCAGCCGCATGCCGCCCATCGCCTCCTCGATGTCCTTGTCGGTCGAGAGGTAATTGGGGTGGATGGCCGGATGCACCAGCGGATCGCGGGAGCGGATCTCGAGGTGCCCGCGGCTGGTCGGGCGGCAGGAATTGAACGACAGCAGGAAGGCCGCGAACGGATCCGGGTTCATGAGCTTTCGCGTGTCGCCGGGGCTCGTCGTGTAGCTCGCGGGGTTGAAGTAGAGCTGCAGGTTCGGCACCGGCTGGTTGAGGTCGCTGCGCACGAACCCGCCACCCTGGTTGACGCTCATCGACAGCGGGCCGCTGCGCGTCAGCACGTAGCGGATGCCGGCCCACAGCTTGCCGTACCAGGGGTAGAGCTCGTTGTTCAGGGTCCGCACCTTCGAGCGGTAGAAGTAGCTGATGTTGAGATGGTCCTGCAGGTTCCGGCCGACCGCGGGGGCGTCCTTAACGAGCGGGATGCCGTGCTTCCCGAGGAGCGCCCGCGGCCCGACGCCGGACAGCTGCAGCAGCTGCGGCGAGTTGATGGCACCGCCCGAGAGCACCACGGAGCGTGCGGCCGTGGCGGTCACCTCGCGACCCGCGGCGTCGCGGTAGACGACGCCCGTCGCCCGCGTGCCCTCGAAGGTCAGGCGCAGCACGTGGCAGTTCGTGCGCAGCGTGACGTTGGCCCGCTTGCGGGCCGGGTGCAGGTAGGCGAAGGAGGTCGATTCCCGAAAGCCGTTCCGGGTCAGTATCTGGTAGATGCCGACCCCTTCCTGCTGCTCGCCGTTGAAGTCGGCCGTCTCCCGGATACCGAGCGCCTTGGCCGCATCGAGGTAGCGCTGCACCAGCGGATGGCAGGAACGGGACACGTCCGTGATGCGGATCGGTCCGCCAGCGCCGTGCACCGCCGAGGCGCCGCCGCAGTGGTCCTCGAGCTTCTTGAAGTACGGCAGCACGTCCTCCCAGCCCCAGCCCGGGTTGCCGGCACGTGCCCAGTCGTCGTAATCCTGCGCGAGGCCGCGCATGTAGACGAGCGCGTTGATCGAGCCCGAACCGCCAAGCACCTTGCCGCGCGGCCAGTAGGCCTTGCGGTTCAGGGTGGCTGGATCGGGCTCGGTCTCGTACATCCAGTTGACCCTGGGGTCGACGAAGGTGCGGCCGTAACCGATCGGCACGCGGATCCAGAAGGTATTGTCCGAGCCGCCGGCCTCCAGCACGAGCACGCGGTGCCGGCCGCTCTCGCTGAGACGCCCGGCCACGACGCAGCCGGACGTGCCGGCGCCCACGACGATGTAGTCGTAACTCTCCATTGCCCGACTTCCCCGCCGCTCAGACGACCGGGTGCTGGGTCATTTCAAGGTGCAGATCGCGGTCGGTGTAGGGGAACTTCGCGATGTACTCCTCGTTGAGCTCGACACCAAGGCCGGGCTCCTTCGGCGGGATGACGTAGCCGTCCTGCCACTGGATCGGCTTCTTCAGGATGTCGCCGTGAAAGCCGCCCCAGGTCTCGATGCCCTCGAGAATGAGGAAGTTCGGCGTGCTGGTCGCGAGCTGGATGTTCGCGGCGCCAACCACCGGACCGCAGTAGAGGTGCGGCGCGATCTGCACGTGATAGACCTCGGCCATGCCGGCGATCTTCTTGGCTTCCAGCAGTCCGCCGACCCGGCCGAGGTTCATCTGCAGGATGGCCGCGGCCCCCGCGTTCAGCAGTCGCGCGAAGTCGTACTTGGTGGTCAGCCGTTCGCCGGTGGCGATCGGAATCGTCGTGCCACGGGCCACGCGGGCCGTCTCTTCCGGCGCGTCCGGCGGCACCGGCTCCTCGAACCACAGCGGGTCGTAGGGTTCCATGCGCCGGGCGAGGCGGATGGCACCCGCCGCCGTCATCTGGCCGTGCGTGCCGAACAGGAGGTCCGCCTTCGTGCCGCAGACCTCGCGCAGCTGCTTGCAGAACCGCTCGGACAGCGCGAGCGACTCGAGGTTGAGCTGGCGGCCGTCGAACGCGGTGTACGGGCCTGCCGGGTCGAACTTGAGCGCCGTGAACCCCATCTGGAGGTACTCGGCAGCCCGGATCGCGGCGAGGTCGGGGTCCGCGTAGACGTTGGTCTGGTCGCCCGGCCGCGGGTAGATGTAGGTGTAGGAGCGCAGCTTCTCGTGCACCTGGCCGCCGAGCAGCTTGTAGACCGGCTGGTTGGCTTCCTTGCCGATGATGTCCCAGCACGCCATCTCGAGCGCGCTCAGCACGCCCATCAGCGACAGGTCCGGATGCTGCGTGAAGCCCGCCGAGTAGACGCGCCGCCACATCTTCTCAATGTCGTGCGGATCCTCGCCCGCCATGTACCGCCCGAACACGTCCTCGGCCATCTGCGTCACGATCGACGGGTGGAAGGGCAGGCAGTAGGCCTCACCGATGCCGGACACGCCACCGTCGGTCGTGATCTTCACGAACACGAAGTAACGGCCGCCAAAATGCGGCGGGGGATTGCCGACGACGAAGGTCTTGATGTCCTTGAGTTTCATGCGCTCTCGTTCCGTTCAGGCAGGGTAGAAGCCGTTGATGGATTTCAGTTCGAGGTACTCGAGCAGGCCGTGCAGGCCCCATTCACGCCCGTTGCCGGACTGCTTGTAGCCGCCGAACGGCGACTCGTAGTCCTGCGGCGCGCCGTTGAGGTAGACGCTGCCGGCGCGCAGGCGCCGGGCGACGGCCTTGCCCTTGGCGTCATCGCCGGTCTGCACGTAGGCCGCGAGACCGTAGGGCGTGTCGTTGGCGATCCAGATGGCCTCGTCCACGGTCTTGAACGGGATGAGGCAGAGCACCGGGCCGAAGATCTCTTCCTTCTCGACGCGCATGCCGGGTTTGACGTTCGCGAAGATCGTCGGTCGGACGTAGTAGCCCGTCGTCAGGCCCTCCGGGCGGCCCGGGCCGCCGAGGACGATGCTCGCGCCTTCGGTCGGGCCGAGGGCGATGTAGCTCTGGATCTTCTCCCACTGGGCCTTCGAGACCACCGGTCCGATGTGGCTGCCGGGCTTGCTCGGGTCGCCGACCTGCACTTTGGCGCCGGCCTCGACGGCCAGCGCCACGGCCTGCTCGTAGACCGACTCCTCGATCAGCATCCGGGTCGGGGCGTTGCAGGACTGGCCCGAGTTGTTGAAGCAGTGCAGGACGCCGCGCCGGATGGCCTTCGGCAGGTCGGCATCGGCAAAGACAATATTGGGCGACTTGCCACCCAGCTCCTGCGACACGCGCTTGACCGTGTCGGCGGCGGCCTTCGCCACCTGGATGCCGGCGCGGGTCGAGCCGGTGAAGGACACCATGTCGACGTCCGGGTGCGAGGACAGCGGCTGCCCGACGTCGGGCCCCGTGCCGTGCAGCATGTTGAAGACGCCGGGCGGGAAGCCCGCCTCATCCAGCATCTCGGCAAGGAGCTGTGCCGAGAGCGGCGACATCTCGCTCGGCTTCAGGATGAGGGTGCAACCGGCGGCGAGCGCCGGCGCGACCTTGGCGGCCAGCTGGTTCATCGGCCAGTTCCACGGCGTGATCAGGGCGCAGACGCCGATCGGCTCCCGGACGAGGTTGGCGCGGCTGCCGGAGCGGGTCTCCCAGTCGAGCGCGCGCGCAGCCGCAATGGTCGCCTCGATGTGGCCGGGGCCGCAGGGCGCCTGGGAGTTACGCGACAGATCGTGTGGCGCACCCATTTCGGTCGTGATTGCGGTGACCATCTCGTCAAAGCGGCGCTTGAAGACCCCGTCGAGCTTCTCAAGCAACGCGAGGCGCGACTCGAGCGTGCTCTGGCCGTAGGTCTCGAACGCCGCCTTGGCGGCGGCGACGGCGAGATTGACGTCATCCGGGCCGCACAGGGCGATCTGGGCCACGGCCTGCTCGGTCGCCGGATTGACGACAGGCAGCGTGCCGCGATCGACCTGAGGGTGGACGAACCGGCCGGCGATGTAGGGGATCAGGGTCTGCATGGTCACTCCAAAGGTCTCGGTCAAGTGTGGGTCCGGTCCGCGCCGTGCGCGGCACCGGGCCTCGGGTGGTGGCGGGCGACGACGGCGTCAGGTCGCCTCCGCGCAGATCTTCACGCCGGTCGCACGCTCCTGATCCTGGAGCATGGTCCGGGTGCAGGTGAAGTAATGGTACGTCGCCCAGAAGCCCGACGGCGCGATGCACAGGAGCGCAAGGCGCAGCGATTCGGCGCTGTTGGCGTGACCGCTCGCGAACAGGCCGCTCAGCCAGCCGCCGATGGTCGGTGCGAGGATCAGGTTGCCGAGGTTGGCCGCCAGCAGCGTCGAGGCACAGAACAGGGCGCGCATCGGCGGTGGCGACAGGTTGTTCAGCATCCCGAAGCAGGGTCCGATGTAGAAGTAGATCGCCGGCACGAAGATCCACAGCATCGCGCGGGTGAGCTCCAGCGAATGCGTGTAGTAGATGACGATGGAGGGGATTGTCGCGAGTCCCACGCCCCAGCCCATCAGCCAGACGATGCGACGCGGGTCGCGGAAGAACCACGGCTGGGCGATCAGCCAGCTGGTCAGGACCGTGGCGCCGATGCCGCCGTAGAGATGCATCGGTCCCGTCAGGTCACCCGCTTCACCGACGGTCATGCCGTAGGTGCGCTGCAGGAAGGTCGGCGTGAACCACATGAGCCCCCAGCCCCAGAACGCCGTGATGGCGCTGGCGAGCATCAGGTTGACGGCCGACTTCTGGCCCCAGAGGAAGCGCACGGTCTCGCCAAGGCTCGGGTGCGGCTCGTCGCTCTTCAAATCCAGCTGGCCGCGCTTGGGCTCGCGTACCGTGAGATAGATCAGAAGGCCGACCACGATGCCCGGTGCGCCAAGGACAATGAACACCGAACGCCAGCCCGTGGTGCCGGCGAGCGCCGTCGCGGCGTGCGCCGCCCAGCCCTGGCCGTCCGCCACTTCGCCGGCGAACTGCGCGGCGAGCCAGGCGCCGATCGGCGCGCCGAGCGAGAACACGGTGAGCGCCATGGGGCGCAGCTGCGACGGAAAGTAGTCGGACAGGATCGAATTGGCGCCGGGCGTGCCGCCGGCCTCGCCGATACCGACACCGATCCGCGTCATGCTGAACTGCAGCGCAAATTTCGCCTTGCCGCACAGCATGGTCATGGCCGACCAGATGATGAGGCAGATCGAGACGATGTTGCGCCGGTTGCCGCGATCGATGAGCCAGGAGAGCGGGAAGCCGAAGGCCAGGTAGAAGATCGCGAGCGGCAGGCCCGCCGCCAGGTTGACTTCGAGGTCGCTCAGGCCGAGTTCGAGGCGGATGGGTTCCAGCACCGTCGAGATCACGTAGCGGTCGGCGATGCTGAGCGTGTACACCAGCACCATCATCAAGAGCACGTACCAGCTGGCGAGGGTCGAGGGCCGGCGCTCGGCGGCGACCTGTGCAGGCGGGGAGGCGATCGTGGCCGCTTTTGCCGACATGGACATTCCTTCTTTTTAGGCCACCGCAGGCGTGGCTCGAACCGGTCCGGGAACGGTCCCGGCTGCAGGCGCCCCGGCGCCCGATCGCCATTATGGGCACGCGCCCGCCATCCGACACAGCTTGCAGGGTGCGCGCGCCGCGGCGAGCAGAATTTTTTGCGGACGCGGAAATTTTTTTTACGTCTCCGGACGAGCCGGGCCGGTAGCCTGTCCGCCATAGCCTTGGATGCTGCTTTGCAGCATCTCCCTTATGTCTGCCTGATTTCCACCACGGGGTCCCATGAACAACCTTCGCATCGGATTTATCGGTCTCGGCAACGTCGGCGGCAAGCTCGCCGGCAGCCTGCTCCGCCACAAGATGGACCTGACCGTCCGTGACCTGAACCCGGAGCTCGTCGCGCAGTTCGTCGCGCGCGGCGCCAAGAGCGCCGCCTCGCCGCGCGCCATGGCCGAGAACTGCGACGTCATCATCACCTGCCTGCCGTCGCCGGCCGCCTCGGCGGCGGTGATGGAAGGGCCGGACGGCATCCTCGAGGTGCTGAAGCCGGGCCAGGTGTGGCTCGAGATGAGCACGACCGATGCCGCGGAGATCCGTCGCCTCGGGGCGAAGGCGCAGGCCAAGGGCGCGCTCGCGATGGACTGCCCGGTGTCGGGCGGCTGCCATCGCGCCGAGACCGGCAATATCTCGATCTTCGCCGGTGGCGATCGCTCGGCGTTCGAGACGGTGTTCCCGATCCTGACCACGCTGGGCCGGCGCGTGCTGCACACCGGCGAGCTCGGCTCGGCCTCGCAGCTCAAGGTGGTCACCAACTACCTCTGCACCGCGCACCTCGTCGCGCTGGCCGAGGCGCTGACCGTGTGCAAGGTGGCAGGCATGGACATGAACATGGCGTACGAGGGCATCCGCATCTCGTCCGGCAACTCGTTCGTGCACGAGACGGAATCGCAGGTGATCCTGAACGGCAGCCGCGACATCAGCTTCACGATGGACCTCGTCATCAAGGACGTGGGCCTGTTCGACCAGATCGCGAAGGACCTGAACGTGCCGCTCGAGCTGTCGCCGCTCATCCTGAACATCTTCAAGGAAAGCGCCGCCAAGTACGGCCCGCGCGAGCTCAGCCCGAACGTGATCCGCCGCTACGAAGAGCCCTGCAACGTCAAGGTGCTGGGCATCGGCTTCCCGGCGGAGATGACCGACGACGAACCGGAAGCGCCCGGCTACGAGGTGGTGCCGGCCAACCGCGCGCCGTCGACGCTGCCCACCGGCCGCTGACGGGCAGGCGCGAAGGCGCCACCCGTCACGGGACTAGGCCCGCCGCCGTGCCGGCGGCGGGCTGTCCGGTTGACCGGCCGCGGCCGGCTCCGACGCGGACTCCGCCACGAGCCAATCGATGAAGGCCTGTACGCGCCGGTCGGCGTGGCGGTCCGAGCGGCAGATCACACCCCACGCGCCCGGGCAGTCGACGGCGTGCGCATGGGCCTGGACCAGGGTGCCGGCCGCGAGTTCCTCGGCCGCGAACGGGCCGTTCATGAGTGCCACGCCCCGTCCGGCGAGCGCCATCTCGAGCGCGACGGCGAGCGTGTCGACGACGATCGACGGCGCCACGGTGACCGGGTTCCCCGCCGACTCGAACCACGCCTCCCAGTTGCGGGCTTCGGTGTAGATCGAAATCAGTGGCAGGGTGGCGAGCTCGGCGGCACCGGTGACCGTGCGGCGCCCGCCGAGCAGCGTCGGACTGCAGACCGGGATCAGGCGGTAAGGAAAGAGCGGCTGCCAGAAAAAATGCGGGTCGGGCGGTGTCTCGCAATAGACGATACCGACGTCGGCGTTGAGCTCATCGAACTCCCAGTCGACCGCGCAGGTCGTGAGCAGCAGCGCGATGTCCGGGTGGCGGCTCGCAAAGTCCGGCAGGCGGCGCGCCAGCCAGCGGATCGACGCGGTGACGTAGGTCTGGATGCGCAGCGGTCGGTTGGCCGAGCTCTGCCGCACCGCCTCGGCGCCGGCGATCAGCACATCGAGCGCCTCGCGCACGTGCCGGTAGAAAAGGCGCCCCGCGGCCGTCGGCACGACGCTGCGGCCGTCACGCGAGAAGAGCTGGGTGCCAAGGTCGCTCTCGAGGAGCTGGATCTGGTGGCTGATGGCCGGGTGCGTCAGGCACAGCTCGTCCGCGGCCTCGCGCACGCTCTGCCGGCGAGTCGCCGCCTCGAAGCCCTTCAGGGCCTTGAGGGGCGGCAGCTTGCGCAGATCGATCGGTCCCTTGGCCAACGGCGGTCTCCTGTCCCCGGGAAAGTTCTAGGGGGTGTCCATGCAGACGAGTTTGCTGCCCCCGGCCGGCGATGTCACGGAGGCGAACAGCAGATTGCGGAATTCGTAGTCGGTGCGCGGCTCGCTCTTGTTGCCGGTGGGGTCGAGCTGGCGGAGCAGGACCGCGACGAGCCCCGTGCGCGGGCTCGCGAGCCAATGGGTGTCAAAGACTCCGCCCCAGGAGAAATCCCCCGGACAATCGGCCTGCGGCGCGCGGCGCGTGTCGACCTCCACGCCAACGCCGAGGCCGTAGCCAAGACCCACCGAATCGGCGCCGAAGTACTTCTGCAGCGCGTCGACCGGCACCTGGTTCGAGGTCATCAGGCCGACCGTGACCGGCGACAGGTACTGGCGCCCCCCGAAGGAGCCGCCGTTCAGGAGCATCTGCGCAAAGCGCAGGTAATCGCCGGCGGTCGAAATGAGGCCACCGCCGCCGGACGGCACGCGCGTGCGGTCGGTCGGGTCGCCGAGCCAGGCGGCCTCGCTGCGCTTGAGCCCGGTTTCGGCGCCACCGTGGGTGTACATCGTGGCGAGCGTCGGCACGTCGGCGGCGTCGATGGCAAAGGCGGTGTGGGTCATGCCGAGCGGCGTAAAAAGGCGTGCCTGCAGGAAGTCCGGGAAGGACTGGCCGGAGACCACCTCGACCAGCCGGCCGAGCACGTCGTGCGCCAGGCTGTAGCGCCAGCCTTCGCCCGGGTGGAAGTAGAGCGGGACCTTGGCGATGGCCTGCACGCGGTCGGCGAGCGTGCCCGGCGCGAACGATGCCGCCCCGTACGCCTTGGCAAGCGGATGGCCGCGGTCGAAGCCCGGGCCGTAGCCGAGGCCGGCCGAGTGGGTCAGGAGATCGCGGATCGTGATCTCGCGGCGCGCCGGCTCCGTCTGCAGGTTGCCGTCCGCATCGGTGCCGGTGTAGACGCGCGGATGGGCGAACTCCGGCAGGTAGCGGGAGACGGGGTCATCGAGCAGGAGCCGTCCCTCCTCGTAGAGCATCAGCACGGCCACGCTGGTGACGGGCTTGGTCATGCTGGCGAGCCGAAAGCGCGTGTCGAGCGTCATCGGCAGGTCCTTCTCGAGGTCCCGCTTGCCGATCGGCCGGGCATAGACCAGCTTGCCGTGGCGGGCCACGAGCAGCACGTAGCCTGACGCGTTGCCGCGCGCCACCTCGTCCTCGAAGTGACGGCTGAGCGCGTCGAGCCGCTCCGCCGACAGGCCGACGGACGCGGGCGTGGCCGCCGGCAGCGGATCGCGCTCGGCGCGCGGCGCGGCGCTCGCCGCGAGGGCGGGGCACAGGATGGCGGCCAACAGGGCGCTCAGGGCAAGCAGCAGGCGGTTCGGCATCACAGTCCCTCCGGATGGCGCGGCGTCGGGTAAGGTCAACGGGGCACGGGTTGGCTATAGTGCGCGCCATGCGCGCTGCCGTCCCTGCCGACGATTACCGAAACTACCACGACCTCGCCCGGGTGCAGAGCGAGGACCGGCACTACCGCGTGCAGGTCACCGAGCGCCCCGACTCGCCGGTCGCGATCCTCGCGCCGCACGGGGGTCGGATCGAGGGCGGGACCTCGGAAGTGGCCACGCGGCTCGCCGGGGAGGAGCACAACCTCTACCTCTTCGAGGGCCTGCGCCCGACGGGGGACAACTTCGCCCACCTGCACCTCACCAGCAGCCGCTTCGACGAACCGCGCTGCCTCGGTCTCATTGCCCGCTGCACGACCGTGCTCGCGATCCACGGCTACGACGACGACGGGCCGGACGTGCTGCTCGGCGGGCGCGACGAGGCGCTGAAATCGGCCCTGGAGGCCGCCTTCGTCGCGGCGGGGGTCGCCTGCCTCGTCAGCGGCCACCGGTTCCCGGGCCTTGACCCGCGCAACGTCTGCAACCGGGGCGCGAGCGGGGCGGGGGTCCAGCTCGAACTCAGTCGCGCGCTGCGGCGCAGCCGCGACTGGGACCGCGTGGTCCGGCCGGTCCGCGCGGTACTCGCCACGCGGCCCGCGTCGTCGCCGTGAACGACGAGCGCGACGAGGCGCCCCAGCCGGCCGTGCGTATCCCGCCGGAGGCCCTTGATGCGGAGACCCTCCGCCGGCTCCTGGAATCGTTCGTGCTGCGCGAGGGCACCGAGTACGGGCCGCGCGATTTTTCGCTCGCGGAGAAGGTGGACCACGTGCTCGCGCAGCTGCGCCGCCGGGAGGCCGCGATCTACTTCGACCCCAATACCGAGACGGTCGATATTCGCCGGCTGAGTGGCCGCGATGAGTCCTGAGGAGGCGGTGGCGGTTGCCGTGTCACTGCTTGCCGTGTGGCTCACCACCCGCGGCAGTCTCTGGAACTACCCGTTCTCGTTCGCCTCCGTGGCGCTGTACGGACACATTTTTTTCGACGTGAAGCTGTATGCCGACATGGCGCTGCAGGGGGTTTTCGCGCTGACGCTGGCCTACGGCCTCGGCGAATGGCTGCGCTTTCGCGTCGCGGATGGCACCGTGCGCGTGACGCGTGCACCGCGCGCGGAGCTGGTCTGGAGCCTGGTGGCGGGCGCGGCGGCGGCGCTCGCCCTCGGTGCGTTTCTCTATTCCCGGACCGATGCGGCGCTGCCCTGGGTGGATGCGGCACTGACCGCGGCCAGTCTCGTCGGCAGCTGGTGGGCCGCGCGGCGCCGGATCGAGAGCTGGTGGCTGTGGATAGTCGTCGACACGCTGTACGTCGCCCTCTTCCTCTACAAGGGACTGACCCTCACGGCCGGGCTCTACGCGCTCTTTGTCGTGCTCGCGGTGGCGGGGCTGCGCCGCTGGCGCCTTGCCTACCTCGAGCAGGGCGTCACGCCACGGCCGGACTGTGGGCTGTCGGCGTCCTAGCGCGTCGTGCGCGTCCGCCGGCGAGGCCTGTGAGGTGCCGCCCGGCGGCGATTGACAGCCCCGGGCCCGAACTCCATCCTCTGGCGCTCACGGCGGTCAGCGCCGCCCCGGCGACGGCTCGGGGCAGGCGCGTTGCGCCAACGGTTTTTCCCTACTTTTCAAAAGAGTACGCACGTGTCCACCAATCATACGAAGTTCTACATCGACGGCGCCTGGGTCGACCCGATTTCGCCCGCGACGCTCGACGTGATCAATCCGGCCACCGAGCAGGCCTACACCAAGATTTCGCTGGGCACGGCCAAGGACGTGGACCGGGCGGTGGCGGCAGCGACCGCGGCGTTCCCGACCTTCTCGCGCACCAGCCGCGAGGAGCGGCTCGCCCTGCTGCGGCGGATCCTCGAGATCTACAACGCGCGCTACAACGACGTCGCCGACGCCGTGACGGACGAGATGGGTGCACCGAGCAAGTTCGCCCGCGAAGCGCAGGCCTGGGCGGGTCAGGTTCACCTCGAGGCGACGATCAAGGCGCTGGAGGATCTCGTGTTCTCGGAGCAGCGCGGCACCACGCGCATCGTCCGTGAGTCGATCGGCGTCGTCGGACTGATCACGCCGTGGAACTGGCCGCTCAACCAGATCGTCTGCAAGGTCGCGCCGGCCATCGCGGCGGGCTGCACGATGGTGCTGAAGCCGAGTGAGATCGCCCCGATCAGTGGCATCGTGTGGGCGGAGATCATGCACGCCGCCGGCACGCCGAAGGGCGTGTTCAACCTCGTCAACGGCGACGGTCCGAACGTCGGCCAGTACATGGCCGCCCACCCCGGCATTGCCATGATGTCCTTCACGGGCTCGACGCGCGCCGGCATCATCGTCGCGCGCACGGCGGCGGACACGGTGAAGCGCGTCGCGCAGGAACTCGGCGGCAAGTCGGCCAACATCATCCTCGCCGATGCCGACCTCGAGGACGCGGTCTCGCGCGGCGCGGCGGCGTGCTTCAGCAACACCGGGCAGTCCTGCGACGCCCCGACGCGCATGTTCGTGCCGCGCAGCCTGCACGCCAGGGCCGTGGAGATTGCGAAAGCGACGGCCGCCACCCACAAGGTGGGTGATCCGCGCGCGGCCGATACCGTGCTCGGTCCGGTCGTGAGCCAGATTCAGTTCGACAAGATCCAGCGGCTCATCCAGTCGGGTATCGACGAGGGCGCGACGCTCGTCGCCGGTGGCGTCGGCCGTCCGGACGGTCTCTCGCGCGGCTACTACGTGCGGCCGACGGTGTTTGCCGACGTGCGCCACGAGATGACGATTTCCCGCGAGGAGATCTTCGGACCGGTGCTGTCGATCCTGCCCTACGATTCCGAGCAGGAGGCGATCG
>CAITAM010000452.1 GCA_903890265.1 uncultured Pseudomonadota bacterium
CGCAGGCGCTGCTCGAGCGCATCGCGCGACGGCGGCAGGATGAACACCTGCACGGAATCCGGCAGCCGGCGGCGCACCTGGGCGGCCCCCTGCCAGTCGAGTTCGAGGATGAGGTCGTGGCCGGCCGCGAGGTCGGTCTCCACCGCGGCTTCGCTCGTCCCGTAGTAGTTGTCAAAAACCTGCGCGTACTCGAGGAAGGCACCCTCCCCGATCATTCGCCGGAAGGTCGGCACGTCGGTGAAGTGGTAGTCCCGGCCCGGCACCTCGTTGGGGCGCGGATTGCGTGTCGTATGCGACACCGAGAAACCAATCTCGGGCAGCGCCTGGCGTGCCGCCTTGACCAGACTGGTCTTGCCCGTCCCGGACGGCGCGACGATGACGTAGAGGCGGCCGCGCGTGGGCGATCCGGGCATGCAGAGGCTCCGAGGGCAATGGCTTGATCGTCGTCAGCGGCGCCCGCGCCGCGCCGGATGGCCTACGCTGACCGCTGCCGACGTGCCGGTCGCCGGTCCCGACTGACGCCAGTTTAAGACATGTGAAGCTGCATCAGGCGTGTCGCGGTGCGGGTAGGATAACCGCTCGGGAGCCCCGTGCACCGGGGACCCGTGCTACTGGGAGTCGAAGCCTATGCCTGCCACTCGCTTTCACACCGCCGCCCGCGTCCTCGGTCCGCTCGCCGCCGCCCTGGCCCTCGCCGCCGCGCCGCCCGCGCTCGCCTCGCTCGGTGACGAGGTCGCCTCGGTTGAGCGGGATCGCGCGGTACTGAACGGCGTCACGCAGGTCAGCGCCGGTGACGGTTACGAGGTTCACGAGATCGCCCACGCGAGCGGCAGCGTGCGCCAGTACGTGGCGGGCGGGCGGGTGTTTGCCGTCACCTGGGAGGGTTCGGCAGTGCCTGATCTCGCGCTCCTGCTGGGTGACTACCACCCGCGCTACGCGTCGCTCATCGTGCCGCAGCCCGGCAACCACCATGTCGTCAGCGTCGCCGCAAACGGCCTCAGCGTGCACACGCAGACGATCCTGCGCAGCCACCGCGGCCAGGTGGTCGCGACCTCGATCGCGCCGCCGAAAACCGTCTTTGCGAGCCTGCGCTGATGGCTCGCCCGGCTTGTCGCGCACGTTCTCTCCAGTCAGGACCAGCCACCTGGCGCGCCGCGCTGCGGCGTCTCGGTACCGGTCTCGTCGCGGCACTGTCGCTGAGCCTGCTCGCCGCGTGCGGCGGCAGTGGCAGCGGGTCCGGCGGCACGATCACCCCGACACCGCCACCGGCGGTGAAGAATACCGCCACGATCGTCGTCGACGGTGGACCCACGGGTGCGATCAACGCCAACGTGCCGTACGTCACCGTCACGCTGTGTGCCCACGGCAGCACGACCAACTGCCAGACCCTCTCGCACGTACTCCTTGACACGGGATCGGTGGGCTTTCGGGTGTTGTCGGAGGTGCTCACCGTCACCGGTCTTTCCCCGGCCACCGACGCATCCGGCAACAAGATCATCGAGTGCGGCCAGTTTGCCGACGGTTACGTCTGGGGCCAGGTGACGACGGTGGACCTCACGGTCGGCGGACTGACCGCGAGCAACCTGCCGATCCAGGTGATCGGCGAGCAGACGTACGCGGGCTGGGTGCCGCCGAGCTGCAGCAACAACCTCCCGGCGGAGAATTCCGTCGCGACGTTCGGCGCCAACGGGGTCCTTGGCATCGGGCCATTCCCGCAGGACTGCGGCGTGCAATGCACCGGCAACGCGCCACTCACAGGCTTTTACTACTCCTGCACCGCCGCGGGCAGTTGCGCGCCGGCGGCGGTCAGCACCGCGGCCCAGGTGCTGAATCCCGTGTCGCTCTTTCCCTCGGACAACAACGGCATCGCCATCCAGCTGCCACCGGAATCGGCACCGGGAACGGCCACGGCCAAGGGCACGCTGTTCTTCGGCATCGGGACCGAGACGAACAACGCGCTGCCGGCCGGCACCAAGCTCTACGCGCTCGACGACACGGGTGCGTTCACGACCACGTTCAACGGCACGGACTACACCGCGAGCTTCCTCGACTCCGGTTCGAATGCCTATTTCTTCGACGACAGCGCGATCGCCACCTGCACGAACACGAAGTACCCCGGTTTTTACTGCGGTGGCGCGACGCAGGCACTCAGCGCCACGATCACGGGCCAGGGCGCGAACGCCAACTCGGTGCAGATCAACTTCATCATCGACGACACGTCGCAGCTGCTGCCGTACAACTACGCCGTGCTGCCGTCGCTTGGCGGTCCGGC
>CAITAM010000453.1 GCA_903890265.1 uncultured Pseudomonadota bacterium
CGGTTCCAGAGCGCCGTGCCAAACCGGCCGTCACGCAGGTAGAGCTCGTAGCCGCCCTGCTTCGACCAGCCCGAGCGGGCGACGACGAGCGGGATGCCGTCGAGCGCGAAGTCGCGGAACGCGAAGTACTTCAGTTCGCGCACCCAGTCGCCACAGAGGTGGGCGACGACGTCGACCGCCTTCGGCCCCTGCACCGCGAGTGGCGAGACGTCCGGCTCGTTGACCCGGACGTTGAGCCCGCGCTCCGCGGCGATGGCGCGTGCCCAGAACCAGATGTTCGAGTCGGCGATCGACAGCCAGTAATGGTCGTCCGCGAGCTTGAGCAGGATCGGGTCATTGATCAGCACGCCGTCGTGGTTGCAGAGCGGCACGTAGCGACCCTGGCCCACGACGCAGCGGTCGAGCCGGCGCGGGCAGAGGATCTGCGCCAGGCGTCCGGCGTCCGGTCCCAGGAGCTCGACCTGCCGCTCGACCGCGACGTCCCACATCGACGCGCCGTTGATGATCCGCCAGTACTCGGCCTCGGGGTCGCCGAAGCTCGTCGGCATCAGCATGTGGTTGTAGGTCGAGAAGGCACTGACGCCGTCGGCGAGGGTCGCCTCGTAGTAGGGCGACGGGCGAAGGCGGGCCGAGGGCGTGATTCCGAACATGCTTGAGTCCTTGCGATGAGCGAAGTGGTAGGGGTACGGCGCGGGTCAGGTCGCGGGTCGTCGCCTCAGCGTACAAGCCCGGCGTAAATGTCGGGGGCGAGCGCCGTGCAGAGCGCCGCCTCGGGCGCCTCGATGGCACGCGTCGACCGGTCGAAGCGCATCACCTGGGGCGCGGCCGGGTTCCACGACGGCCAGTCCGGTGGCGCGCCGCCGGTCGGGTCCGCGTTCGGGTTGCCGGTGCGCAGGAATCGCAGCCAGTGGTCCATCATGGCCGTCGTGAGGGCGTGCTCGGCATCATCGCCCGGCAGCCACGCGTCATGGGTACCGAAGACGTACGGCACTTCGGCGCCGTGGTAGGCGAGCAGCACTTGCCCGCCCGGCCCCGGGCGGACCCGCGCGAAGCGGTACACGTAGGCCGCGTGCCCGCCCGCCGCGGCCTGCGAGGCCATTACGTACGGCGGGCAGTTCATGTCGGTGAACCCCGCGACCCAGGCGTGCCCGCGCCGGATTGAGCCCTGCGCTCGCGCGCGCGGCGCGAGCGCGGCGCTCACGGACGGCGGCAGGGCGGCGAGCGTCCGCTCAAGCCCGGCGACGTCATCGTCGACGTACATGTCGTACTCGTTCTCGTTGCTGCCGATCAAGAGATCCACGCCGCTACCGGCCGCGGCGAGGGACGCACCGAGTGGCGCGGTCACGACGTGCCCGTCGATGACCGGACCCGGACGCTGCCCCGCCGTCGCGGCCGCGGCGGCCGCGAACACGGTCGCCGCCGGCAGCTCGCGCTGCCGTCCGATCTCCGGCACCGCCAGCCCGTTACCGATCGCCACCGCGAGTTGTTGCGCTTCAGCGAGCGTCGGTGTGCGGCGAAGCGCGTAGCCACCGCTCTCGCTGATGGCGCGACGGAACAGGCCGCGGGCGCGCGGCGAGGCGATGAGGTAGGCGATGTCGGCGGCCCCCGCGGACTCGCCGGCGACGGTCACGTTGTCGGGATCGCCACCGAATGCCGCGATGTGGCCCTGCACCCAGCGCAGGGCCTCGATCTGGTCGAGCAGTCCGGCGTTGGCCGGCGCCCCGGTCGAGGCCAGATCCGGGTGCGCATAGAAGCCGAACACGCCGAGCCGGTAGGCAATCGTCACCACGACGACATCGCCGCGCGCCGCGAGGTGCGACCCGTCGTAGTTCGGTTCGAACGACCACCCGGCCCGGTTGCTGCCACCGTGGACCCACACGAGCACGGGTTTGCGGGCGGACCCGCCAAGCCCGGCCACCGGGGCCCAGACGTTGAGGTACAGGCAGTCCTCGCTCACGGGCGGGTCGCTGAACTGCTCCGGCCCCACACCAAAGGCCGCGCCGACCCGGCGGTACCAGACGGTGTTGTAACTGTCCTGGTAGCAGGCCGCGGCAAACCGGCTCGCGTCAAACGGTCCCGGCGGCAACGCCGCGGGTTCCGGCGCCGCCCAGCGCCGCTCGCCCACCGGCGGCCTGGCGTACGGGAGTCCCCTGAAGCTCGCGACGGCAGGGGTCGAGGCCACCGTCACACCGGTCAGCGTCGTTGTGGCGATCCGGACGACCGGCGCCGGCCCGTTGGCTTCCGGCAGGTCCCGGCAGCTCGCCGACAGCGCGGCGAGCACGACTCCCACGACGAGGCTACCGGCCCGGACCTTCACGCGGCTGCTCCTGTGTCACGACGGGGTGTCGCCCCCGATGGGCGTCGCCACGGCGCTTCTCTCGCCACGCGCACGAGGTCGACCCGCCCGATCGCACGGAGTCTGCATGGGGCGCGCCCGACGTACAACGGCGCACGCACCAGCGACGTCCGGGCCTCGCGGCTCGCCGCGCTACGACCCGGTCGCCCACGGATCAAGCACCGTGAGGCCGGCGGCAAGAAAGGGGGCGGTGTCGCGCGAGGCCACCGCGTACCCGTGCGCCGCGGCAATCGCGGCGATGTAGCCGTCCGGCGTCGGGAAGCCGTGACCGCGGGCCCGGGCCCGAACCGCGAGGTCGGCGTAGTGGCGTGCCGCCTCGGTGTCGAACGGCAGAATTCGGCCCGCGAACACGGCCAGCACGCCGTCGACGGCGGCCCCCAGCCGCTCCCGGCGCTGGCCATCCGGCAACACGCCGATGCCAAAGCGCAGCTCGGCGACCGTGATGCTCGACAGGAAGAGCGTCTCTGCCGCCTGGGCGTCGAGCCAGTCGCGCACCGCGGGGTTCGGGGCGGGCTTCATGGCTTCCGAGACGACGTTACTGTCGAGCAGGATCACGGCAGCGGCATCGGCTCGGCGGCGCGGC
>CAITAM010000454.1 GCA_903890265.1 uncultured Pseudomonadota bacterium
GCCGACGGCGCGGCCGACGACGAGGTCGCTGTCGCCGGCGCACTCTGCGCCGGTGCGTTGAGCCCGGTAAGCGCCACGTACGGCAGGACCGAGGTCACGGGCGCGAGCGCCAGCACCGCAAGCACGGCCCGGAACCGACCGCGCTGGCCGAGGACGTAGGCCAGTCCGCCAGCCGCGGTGAGCACGATGACGGGAATGACGATCAGGGCATTGCTCATGGGCCGGGAATCCTGACTTTAAAGGGCGACCGGCCGGCCGGCGCCAAACCATTTAACTATGCCACGCAGGCAACGGCGGCCGGTGGCGCGTGCCTGTCTCTGCGCACCGACAGACGGTGCTAGCCGACGCCGTGCAGCAGCTTCTGAACGAACCCGCGCAGCGTCGATTCGGCCGGCTGCCACGGTTCGTAGCGCACGTCACCGTCGCTGCCGACCTCGAGCGACAGATCGGCCTCGCGGGCTGCGGCGAGGTCGCGCACGAACGGCTGGCTGACGACGTATTCGGCGCTGCCTGTCTGGCCGTTCCGGCGGGGAAATACCCGGGCGGACAGGCCCCGGGCCTCGTCACCCTCAGGCACGGCCTCGAGCTCGGTGGCGCGGTCACCGAGACGCACCCGCACCTTCGCCAGCGCCGGCGTCGTCAGGCTTGGCTCACCGTGCCGATCGACGGTGCTGAACGCGACAAGCGACAGCAGGAAGGTCCGCTTGCCCATCCGGTCGACCTCGATGAGGCGCAGGTCAAGGTAGTCGCGCGTATTGGCGGCGAGTGCCGCCGCGTCCCGGGCGAGCACGTAGGGCTCGCCGGTCGCCTCGACGGTCACGCCGGACTGCTCGTCCAGCACCTGCATCAGGGGCGGCAGGTCGTCGGCCGTGACGCAGCCGGCGACAACTGCCGTGAAGCAGAGGATGAATAACCGGCGGCGCATGCCTAGAAGCTTAAGTGGTAACCGGCGCTGAACCAATACCTGCGGGTGCCGGCCGTCGTCGTCCCCCCCGGGGTGCCCGGCGCCGGCACGGAGCCGCTGCCGGGCTGTGGCACCACGCCGTTCAGCAACGACTGGTTGGTGCGCTCGTAGCCGGTCTCCAGCTGCACGCTGCCGCGCTTCAGCTGCCAGTCGAGCAGCAGCGCCGGGCTCAATGTCAGGCCGTTGACGAGGCCCGTGGCGGCCACCGCATCGGTTTTGGTGTCGTTGACGGTGAGCCGCGGCCCGAATCGCAGGTGGCTGGTGAGCGCGTAGCGGGCGCTGACAAAGACCGACAGGTTGCGCGTTCCCGACCCGGTACCGTAGGTCGCGCCCAGCACGTTGGTGTCGGAATCAAACCACCAGCCGCTGCCGAGCAGCTGCGTCGAGTAGTTGACGAGTCCGCCAATGGAGGGCACCGCCGCGACGCCGCCCGACGCCGGGGTGCTGCCGAGCTTGCTGAATGACACGTTGGTCCACCACTGCAGGCGTTCACCAACAGGGCGCTGCAGGCCCACCGTGTACGAGTCGCTGTTGGCCGACCGGTCAAGCGCCAGCTGGCGCGTCTGCGCGTCGCCGAGAGTTGCGATCAGACTGTCGAGCGAGGTGGTCGACTGACCGATGAGCGCGTTGTAGGTCGCGACGAACGGTGCCTTGCGGTGGTCGAGAACCGCGGTCGCGACCCAACGGCCCGGGAGGCTGAAAGTGCCGAGCAGGGTCGCGGCATTCATGACCTTGAAGCTTTCGTCGTAATTGAGCTGCGCGACCAGCGACTGGCCGCGCCGGTAGTACCGCGCTTCGGCGCCGAGCTCCCGCTCGTCGAGCACGCTGCCGGCATGCTGCTCAAGTGCGAACAATCCGACATCGAGACCCGGCGCGACGGACAACAGGTCCGCGGCGCCACTGAGGAACGTGCGGCTGCCGGTCGACTGCGTCGAGTACACCTCGAGCGGCTTGCCGATCGCGAGGTCGAGACGCAATGCCGACAGCGCGCGGTAGCTGAGGTAAGCACCATCGAACGTGCCGTAGACGCCACCCGTGGTGACCGACTGCCGCCCGATCCTGCCCAGCATCCGGTGGCCTGCGTCGCCCAGTTCCGCGTACAGCGCCGACACACGCGTCGAGCCCGAGGTCGTCAGACCGGAATTGCCGAAATCCTTGAGGTAGGCTGCATCTGCGCGTGCACTGAAGTCGTAGCGCTCACCGCGCCGGCGCAGCGCGAGGTCGCCATCGGTATAGAGCACCGACTGACCCACGCCCGGTGCCGTGACCCCGTCCTGCGTGACCGTGTTCTGGTCGTGCCGGTACTCCTGACTGACCGACGACTGCCACTGCCAGCGACGGTCGACGTCGCCGTGGCCGGGCCGACTCTGGCCCTCAAGGGTGATGAGCGCGGCAAGTCGCTGGCTGACTTCCGTCGCGTCTGCTCCATCACTGTAACGCCGCAGATACTCCTGGTACTCGAGCTTCGCCTGCGCAAACTGCCCCTTGCGCTCGCGCGCCAGCCCAAGGTACTCCTGCGACTTCGCGCGCCACGGGTGCTCGGGGTACTCCAGCAGCTTGGTGTACAGACGGATGGCGAGGTCGTAATCCTTGGACCGCATGGCCTCGAGCGCCTGCGTGGCAAGCTTCTCCAGCTCGTCATTCGGTGGCAGCGCACGACTCGCGGACCGAGACGCCTTCGGCACCGCCGTCGCGGCCTCGGGAGACGACGACCCGGAGCGCAGCGCGAGAAGTACTTCAATACCCGTAAGGCCCGGTAGCGGCCGCACGAGGTAGTCGACGGGGTGGCTGAACGTAAACAACAGCGCCCGGCGTCTACCCACGCCTTGCTCGTAGCACCCGCCTGCCGCTACCGCGAGCCGCTGCCGATCGGGCACACTGCGGCGGATGTGGTTCCTCTCCCCAGCCGAATCAAGCGCCCTCGCGGTGAGCCTGCGCGTGGCCGCCGAAGCGCTGCTGATCGGCCTGCCGATCGCGACGACGAGCGCGCTGCTGCTCGCGCGTCGCCGGGCGGCCGGCTGGTTCCTGCTCGATGGTCTCCTGCACCTGCCGCTCGTGCTGCCGCCGGTGGTGCTCGGTTACCTGCTGTTGCTGTCGCTCGGTTCGCGTGCGCCGCTCGGCCACTGGCTCGCCACGCACACGGGCCTGCGCCTGCCGTTCACCGTGCACGGCGCGGCGCTTGCGACTGCGTTGATGACGCTGCCGATACTGGTACGCACAATCCGTCTCGCGCGGGAGCAGGTCGACGGTGAACTGTTGGAGATGGCGCGCCTGATGGGTGCACGGCCGCTCGACCGGTTCCTCTCCGTCACGCTGCCGCTCATCAGTCCGGGCCTCATCGCCGGCCTGGTCATGGCCTTCGCCGCCAGCCTCGGGGAGTTTGGTGCGGTCATCACGTTTGCCGGCAACGTGCCCGGTGCAACCCAGACGCTGCCGCTCGCGCTCTACTCGGCGCTCGATTCCCCCGACGGGGACAAAGCGGCGCTGCGCCTCGCCCTGATCGCCATCGCGCTTGGCGTGTCGGGTCTCGCGCTCGCGGAATTCGCGGGTCGTCGGCTTGCCCGCGCGCTCGGTCGCTAGCCCGTGCTTGACGTAGC
>CAITAM010000455.1 GCA_903890265.1 uncultured Pseudomonadota bacterium
CGCGGCCCGCCGATGGGTTGCTGCGCCGCGGTAGCCCGGTCGGTCGGTGTGACGTGTCGCGGGACCGGCGCGACTCGGGCTCGGTGGCCGCCCCGCTGTCAATAGGTCAGCAAACCGCTATACTAGGTCATCTGACTTACCGTAATGCCACGGGGAATGAGTCCAATGACGCAACAGTCGTCGGCCCGGCCGCCGGAGCGGGCTTCGGTGGTGATTCTCGGCGGCGGTATCATCGGCGCCTCCACCCTCTACCACCTCGCGAAGCAGGGCATCACGGATGCCGTGCTGCTCGAGCGGGACCGGTTTGCGAGCGGCACGACGTGGCACGCCGCCGGCATCGTCGGTCAGCTGCGCGATTCGAAGTCGCAGACCGAGCTCGCGCAGTACACGACGAGCCTGTTCCAGTCGCTCGAGGCCGAGACCGGCCAGGCGACGGGTTACCGCGAGAACGGGTCGATGACGGTGGCGCTGACGCCGCAGCGCCTAGAGCTTATTCGGCGCAACGTGTCAGCGGCCCAGCGGATGGGCGTCAAGGCTCTCTACCTTTCGGCGGCGGAGGTCAAGGAGCGCTGGCCACTGCTCGCGACCGACGACGTCCTCGGCGGGCAGATCGTGCCGTCGAACGGCCAGGTCAATCCCCTCGACGTGACCCAGGCGCTCGTCCGCGGCGCACGCCAGCGGGGTGCGCTCGCGCTCGAGAACATCCCGGTGCTGGACGTGCTGACGCACCGCGGCCGGGTCACCGGCGTTCGCACCGTGGCCGGCGATATCGCCTGCGACCGGGTGCTGCTGGCCGGCGGGCTGTGGACGCACGCCTTCGCGAAGCAACTCGGGATCAGCGTTCCGTTGCACGCGGCGGAGCATTTTTACGTCGTCACCGAGCCGATTCCGGGGCTCTCGCGCAGCACGCCGGTGCTGACCGTCGCGGACGAACGGGCGTACTACAAGGAGGATGCCGGCAAACTGCTGATCGGCGGCTTCGAGGCGAGTGGCAAGGCGTGGCCCGCGGCCGGCGCGGCGATACCGGAGCGGTTCTCCTTCCAGGAACTGCCCGCCGACCTCGAGCACATGGAGCCGATCCTCGCGCTCGCCTTCGAGCGGGTGCCGATCCTGAAGGACACCGGGATCCAGCTCTTCTTCTGCGGGCCGGAGAGCTTCACGCCGGACGGGCGCGCCTACATGGGGCCGGCCGCGGAGACGCGCGGCGTCTTCGTCGCGGCGGGCTTCAATTCGAACGGGATCCTTTCCTCCGGGGGTGCCGGCAAGGTCATGGCGACGTGGCTCGCCGAGGGCCTGCCACCGGTCAGCATGGGCGCGCTGCATGCGCGCCGTGCGCTGCCGTTCCAGGCCAACACGCGCTACCTGCGGGAGCGGGTGGCGGAGTCGATCGGCATGCACATGACGCTGCACTGGCCCGGTCACCAGGTCTCCACCGCAAGGCACGTCCGGCACTTTCCGCTGCACGACCGCCTGCTGGCCGCCGGCGCCGTCATGGGCGAGCGCATCGGCTGGGAGTTTCCCCTCTACTTCGACCGCCCGGGCGCGGTTCTGCCGCACGAGCCCACCTTCGGCCGCCAGGCCTGGGCGCCCATGGTGGAGCGGGAGTGCCTCGCGGCCCGCGATGCCGTGGCGCTCGTTGACCAGTCCTGCTACGGCAAGCTGCTGATCACCGGGCGGGACGCGCTGCGCGCCCTGAACCACGTGTCGGCCAACCGGATGGACGTCCCGGTCGGGAAGTCCGTGTACACCCACTGGCTGAATTCCCGCGGCGGCATCGAGGCGGACCTCACCGTCACGCGCATCGACCGTGACGATTACCTCGTCGTGACCGGTCACCCCAGTCAGGTCCGGGACCGGGCCTGGTTTCTCGACCAGGTCGACCCCGCGTGGTCGGTTGCCTGCGTCGACGTCACGGCCAATTACGCCATGTTCTCCCTGTCCGGGCCGCGATCGCGGGCGCTCCTCGGGGCACTGACCGACGCCGACGTGTCGAACGCGGCCTGGCCGTTCGGCGAGGCGCGCTGGGTCGATATCGGCCTTGGCCGGGCATGGGTGCTGCGCCGCTCGTTCCTCGGCGAACTGGGCTACGAGATCTACCCGACGACGGACCTCGCCCGGCACGTCCACGAGGCGATCGTCGCGGCCGGCGC
>CAITAM010000456.1 GCA_903890265.1 uncultured Pseudomonadota bacterium
CCAAGATGCTGCGCTTCCTGCAGGAGCGGGTCATCGAGCGGGTCGGCGGGCGCGCCGAGATCCCGGTCGACGTGCGGGTGGTGGCGGCCACCCACCAGAACCTCGACGCCCTGATCGCCGACGGGCGCTTCCGCCAGGACCTCTACTACCGGCTGGCCGAGGTCTCGCTCAAGGTCCCGGCGCTGCGCGAGCGGGCCGCCTGCATCCCGCTCCTCGCGCGGCACTTCCTGCAGAAGTACGGCGCCGGTGCGAAGCCGCCGCGGCGCGGGTTCGTGCCGGAGGCGGCGGCGGCGATGCAGGCCTACCCCTGGCCGGGCAACGTCCGCGAGCTCGAGAACCGGGTCAAGACCGCTGCCGTGATGGCCGACGGGCCGCTCCTCACCCTGGACGACCTCAACCTGCCGGCGGCCGACGAGCAGCCGGACTTCTTCAACCTGCGCGAGGTTCGCCAGCGCGCGGAGCGGGCCGCGATCCGGGAAGTCCTGTCACTCGTCGGCGGCAACGTGTCGCGCGCCTCGGAGCTCCTCGGGATCAGCCGGCCGACGCTGTACGACCTCCTCGAGAAACACGGCCTGCACGGCGGCGACGCCCCGGCCGGTGTGTGAACGGCGTCACACTTTTGCGGTCGGACGCGGCGTGATTTGCGCCAATGCAGCGCAACACGCGGCCGGCCAGCAGGTAAAATGACGAGCTTCGTCAATCGGCTAGACGCGCCGCGCGAGGCGCCGTGGGTAATTCAGTGCAAAGTCCCCTGAGCGGCAAGGCGGGCGCCGGGGCCGGTGCCGACGTCGAGGCCGTCGCCCGCGACCGCCGCGGCGGGCTGGCCTACCTGCCGCTGGCCGCCGTCATCCTCTTGCCGGCGCTGCTCGCCTGGCCGACCACGGCCGGGCTCGTCGCGCTCTGGCACGGCTCGTACTCGTACGCCCACGGCTGGCTGATTGCGCTCGTCACGCTCTACCTCGTGGTCGAGGTGGCGGCTGACCTCGGGCCCGCCCGCGGTGGCGCGGTGCCCGCGCTCGGCGTGCTCCTGGTCGTGTCGCTCCTCTACGTCGTGGCGCGCTTCGCCGCGATCGAGATCGCGGCGGAGCTCCTCTTGCCGGCGCTGATGCTCTCGCTCGCCGCCGTCTTCTACGGCGGCGCGGGCGCGCGCCGGCTGGCCTTCCCGCTCGGTTTCCTCGTCTTTGCGATCCCGCTCTGGGATTTCGTCATTCCGCTGCTGCAGCGGCTCACCGTGCTCGCGAACGGCGCCCTCCTGCCGCTCGTCGGCGTGCCGGCACTGATCAACGGCGATCTCGTGCAGGTGCCGGCCGGGCTCTTTGAGGTCGCCGGCGGCTGCTCGGGCGTGCATTTTTTCATCGTCGCGCTCGCCATCGGGTCGCTGTACGCGTACCTGCGCCAGGGTGGCCTTCGCACGACGCTCTGGACCGTCGGACTCGCGGTCGCCATCGCCCTCGTCACCAACTGGCTGCGGGTGTTCTGGATCATCGTCCGCGGCAACCAGACGGCGATGCACACCTCGCTGATCAAGGACCACTACTGGTTCGGCTGGTGGCTGTTCGCCGCGGCGCTGACGCTCTATTTCGTGATCCTGCAGCGGGTCGTGCCGGGCGCCCTGCCGGCGGCCCCGCCGCGC
>CAITAM010000457.1 GCA_903890265.1 uncultured Pseudomonadota bacterium
GCTGCAGGCCCTCGCCCGCCAGCGTCGTGCGGCCCGCCGTGCCGCCAACCAGGAAGCCACGCGCGCGCATGTCCCCCGCCGCCCACATGAAATCACCCACGCGCTGGAAGCCGAACATGGAGTAGTAGATGTAGAACGGGATCATCGGTATCCCGTGGTTCGCATAGGCGGTCGCCGCGGCGATCCACGAGCACATCGAGCCCGCCTCGTTGATGCCCTCCTCGAGGATCTGGCCCTTCTTGTCCTCGCGGTAGTAGAGCAGCTGGTCGGCATCCTGCGGCGTGTACAACTGCCCGGCGGACGAGTAGATCCCGATCTGGCGGAACAACCCCTCCATGCCGAAGGTCCGTGCTTCGTCGGGCACGATCGGCACGATGTGCTGCCCGAGCCCCTTGTCCTTCAGCAGGATGCCAAGCAGCCGCACGAACGCCATGGTGGTGGATATCTCTCGGTCGCCCGATGACTCCAGCAGCGGGCCGAACGCCTCGACGGGTGGCACGACGAGTGAATCGGTCGAGGGCTTGCGGCTCGGCAGGTAACCGCCCAGAGAGCGGCGCTTGTCGTGCAGGTAGCGCGCTTCCGCGCTGTCCTCCGCCGGGCGCCGGAACGGCAGGCTGTCGATTTCCGCATCCGACACCGGGATGTTGAACCGGTCGCGGAAAACGCGCAGCGCCTCGTCGTCGAGCTTCTTCTGCTGGTGAGTGGCGTTCTGGCCCTCACCGGCCTTCCCGAGACCAAAACCCTTGACGGTCTTCGCAAGGATGACGGTCGGCTGGCCCTTGGTCGCCATGGCCTGGGCGTAGGCGTTCCAGACCTTGGCGGCGTCGTGGCCGCCGCGCGTAAGGTTCCAGATCTCCTCGTCCGACATGTTGGCGACCATCGCCTTCAGTTCCGGGTAGGTGCCGAAGAAATGCTCACGGGTGTAGGCGCCACCCTTGGCCTTGAAGTTCTGGTACTCGCCGTCGACCGCCTCTTCCATGCGCTTGCGCAGCAGGCCCTTGGTGTCGCGCGCCAGGAGCGGGTCCCAGCGCGAACCCCAGAGCACCTTGATCACATTCCAGCCGGCGCCGAGGAACGCGGCCTCGAGCTCCTGGACAATCTTGCCGTTGCCGCGAACCGGACCGTCGAGGCGCTGCAGGTTGCAGTTGACGACGAATACGAGGTTGTCGAGCTTTTCCCGGACCGGCATCGTGATCGCGCCCATCGACTCGGGCTCGTCCATTTCGCCGTCGCCCAAAAACGCCCAGATCTTGCGATCCGACGCCTTCACCAGTCCACGGTGCTCGAGGTAGCGGGTGAAACGGGCCTGGTAGATGGCCATCATCGGCCCGAGTCCCATGGAGACGGTCGGGAACTGCCAGAAATTCGGCATCAGCCAGGGGTGCGGGTAGGACGACAGTCCCTTGCCGCCGACTTCCTTGCGGAAATGATGCAGCTGCTCTTCGCTGAGCCGCCCCTCGAGGTAGGCGCGGGCGTAGATGCCCGGGCTCGAGTGACCCTGGATGAACACGAGGTCCCCCGGGTGAGTCTCGGACGCGGCGCGCCAGAAGTGGTTGAAACCGACCTCGTAGAGCGTGGCCGACGAGGCGTAGGTCGACAGGTGCCCGCCGTACTCGGAGCTCGCCCGGTTGGCCGCGACCACCATCGCGAGCGCATTCCATCGGATGTAGGCCTCGAGCCGGCGCTCAATCGCGCGGTCGCCCGGGTACGGCTTTTCCTGCGCCGGCCCGATGCTGTTGACGTAAGCCGTATTCGGCTTGAACGGCAGGTACGCGCCGGAGCGGCGCGTGTGGTCGATCATGCGCTCGAGGAGGTAGTGCGCGCGCTCGGGGCCGTGGACCTTGAGCACCGAGTCTATCGACTCCAGCCACTCCTGGCTCTCGGTCGGATCGATATCCTCGACTTTGGGGGTGTCGCTCATCTTTAAGGTTGCCTCGGCTGCCAAAAGGGTGCGGTGCGGACTGAGACGGGCGTGACGGCACGGACAGGGCTGCTGGACCGCGGCGCTCGCGTCCGATCGCTCCACCGTGAACGCGAAGAGGTTATGATCCGGAATTGATAAAAACCGGTCAAGGCAACCCACCCCACATGTTGTTTCTTCCACCTGCCGCGCAGAGCCCGGCATCCAGCACCAAGCCTGAACTCACCGTCGACGCGCTGGAGAAGCTCGATGCGCTGCTTGTCATGGTGCCCCATGCGCAGGCCGAGCGCCTGCTCAAATCGCTGCCGCGGGCGGAGCCGTTGCTGAAAAGCTTCGCGGCCATTCCGCGCAGCGCGGGAGCGGTATTTGATGGCGTTTTGCACCGGATCGAAGGCCTTTCAGTCGTCATCGGCGTCCTTGGCGACGAGGCGACACCGTTTCAGCGCCTGAGCCTGGCCGGCCGCATGGTCAAATTAGTGCAGGCCCGTGCACCAAAAACGGTCGGCCTGTACGCACCGGTCCAGGGCGGCCCGGCGTGTGAGGCACTGCTGGCCGCGCTGCGCGCGGCCGGCGAAGCGCAGCCATCGGCCAAGAAATCGCCGCCGTCGATCTGGGCGCCCGAGCGGATCCGGGTGTTTGACGGCGGCGCCGCCGACCTGGGCCGGGTCGACGCGCTGGAGCGCGGCGCGCATCTCGCCCGCTGGCTGACCGCCCTGCCGCCGAACGAACTCAATCCGGCGGGCTACCGCGAGCGGGTCGCCCGCCTCGCCCGCCGCCACGGCTGGAAGATGCAGGTCTACACGGAAAAGATGCTCGCCCGTCTGGGTGCCAACGCCTTCCTGGCCGTCAGCCGCGGCTCGGCGACCCGGGATGCGGCCATCATCCGACTGGACTACCGGCCGAAGCGGGTGCTGCAGACCCGCCGTCCGGATCCGCCGGTGGCACTGATCGGCAAGGGCATCTGCTTCGATACCGGCGGCACGAACCTGAAGCCCGCGCGGGGCATGCTGGACATGCACACCGACATGGCCGGCAGCGCCGTGGCGCTCGGCACGCTGCTTGCGCTGACGGAACTCGAGTACCCGCGGCCGCTGACCGCGTACCTCGCGCTTGCCGAGAACCGCATCGGCCCCAACAGCTACCTGCAGCAGGAAATCGTGCGCGCCCTGAATGGCGTCACCATCCAGGTGACGCACACCGATGCCGAGGGTCGCATGGCGCTCGCTGACACGCTCGCGCTGGCAGCGCGGGAGAAACCGGCGGCGATGATCGATTTCGCGACGCTGACCGGGGCCTGCGTCGGGGCACTGACCGAGCGACTGTCCGGCGCTTTCACCAACCGACCCGCCCTGCGCGACGCCATCGAGCTGGCCGGCCACCGGTCCGGGGAGCGGGTGTGGATGTTCCCGACGCCGGCGGATTTCGATGACGATCTCGACAGCCCGCTCGCTGACGTCGCGCAGTGCCTGATCGATGGCAAAGGCGATCATATTTACGCGGCTCGCTTCCTCAACCACTTCGTGCCCGCCGCAATACCGTGGCTGCACCTCGACCTCTCGAGTGCGACCCGCAAGGGCGGTCTTGCACACGTACCGCACGAAATCACGGGGTTCGGCGTCCGTTACACGGCCACGCTGCTGCTCGATGACTACGCCGCCCTGCGCGCGTCCGGTGCGCGCTGATGGATCACCTTACGCTCACACGACCGGACGACTGGCACCTGCACCTGCGCGACGGCGCAGCCCTTGCGGCGGTCGTCGGCCACACCGCGGCGGTTTTTGGCCGCGCCGTTGTCATGCCGAACCTGAAGCCGCCGGTACGCACCACCGCGGACGCCGTGGAGTACCGGGAACGGATACGCGCCGCGCTGCCGGCGGGCTCGCGGTTCGAACCGCTGATGACCCTCTACCTCACCGGGACGACCCCGGTCGCCGAGATCGACCGGGCAAAGGCCAGCGATGCCGTGATTGGCGTGAAGTACTACCCCGCCGGCGCCACAACCAACTCGGATGCCGGCGTCCGCGATCTGAACGAGGCGCGACCGGTTCTTGAGCGCATGCAGGAAGTCGGCCTGCCGCTCCTCGTGCATGGTGAGGTCACCGACCCGTCAGTGGACACGTTCGACCGCGAGGCGGTCTTCATCGACCGCGTGCTGGCGCCGCTGCTGCGGGCGCTGCCTCGGCTACGGCTGGTGTTCGAACACGCGACGACGCGCGAGGCGGTGGCGTTCGTCAAGGATCACGCGCAGGCGGCGGCGACGCTGACGCCACAACATCTTTTGCTGAACCGCTCGGCGATGTTCCAGGGCGGCCTGCGGCCGCATCTCTACTGCCTCCCGGTACTGAAGCGCGAAAGCCACCGCGAGGCGCTCATCGAGGCGGCGACCAGCGGCAGCCCGCAGTTTTTTCTCGGCACGGACAGTGCACCTCACGGCCGGACGACCAAGGAGACTGCCTGCGGCTGTGCTGGCGTGTACAGCGCCCACGCCGCGCTGCCGCTGTATGCCGAGGCGTTTGAGTCGGTCGGGCGACTCGATCGGCTGGAGGGCTTTGCGAGTCACTTTGGCGCGGATTTCTACGGCCTCGCGCGCAACCCCGACACCGTCACGCTGGTACGCGAGCCCTGGCACGTACCGGAGGGCTACGCGTTCGGCGCCGACACACTCGTGCCGTTTCGGGCCGGCGAGACGCTTGGCTGGCGAGTGGCCCCGGAGGCACGCGCGTGAGTGGTGAACTGCAACTGATCAAGGACCGCTTCCGCGGCTTCCTGCCGGTGGTCGTGGACTGCGAGACCGGCGGGTTCATCAGCGCGACGGACGGCTTGCTTGAAATCGCCGCTGTCATGATCGAACTCAACCCGGACGGCATGCTGCAGCGAGGCGAGACCCACCGCTACCACGTGCAGCCGTTTCCCGGCGCGCGGCTCGACCCCGCGTCGCTGGCGATCAACGGCATCGATCCGTTTCATCCGCTGCGACCGGCCATTCCCGAGAAGGACGCGCTCGGGCGCATTTTCAAGGAAGTGCGGACAGCCATCCGCGAGACCGGCTGCACGCGGGCAGTGCTCGTCGGACACAACGCGTCGTTCGATCTCGGATTCCTCAATGCGGCGATCGCCCGCACCGGCATCAAGCGCAACCCGTTTCACCCGTTCAGCTGTTTCGACACAGCGACGCTGGCGGGCGTCGCCCTCGGGCAGACGGTTCTGTCGCGCGCCGCGGTGGCCGCCGGACTCGACTGGGACAACCAGAGTGCGCACTCGGCCGCCTACGACGCCGAGCGCACCGCCGATCTCTTCTGCATCATCTGCAATCAGTTCCAGCCGATCTTCGCGGCCGCCTCAACCCGGCTGCGCAACTACGGACCGCTGCCGGCGGAAGCGACGAACCCGCTCATCGATCCGGAACCCCTCGAAGGCGCCGAGGCCGACTGAACGCCGGCCCCGTCGACGGCCCGGCCGCCGGCGATTCAGGCTGCGACCGCACCCGCTTCGGCAAGCAGCGTCTGCAGTTCGCCGCTGTGGTACATCTCAAGGGCAATGTCGCAGCCCCCGATCAGCTCACCGTTGACGTACAGCTGCGGGAACGTCGGCCAGTTCGAGTAGGCCTTGATCGCTTCGCGCAGCTCCGGGTCCTCGAAAATGTTCACGTGGCTGAAGGTGGCGTGGCAGTGCTTCAGGGCCGCCACGGTCTGCGCCGAGAAGCCGCACTGCGGGAAGTCGGGCGTCCCCTTCATGAACAGCACCACCGGCGATGCCGTCAGGTGGGCCTTGATGCGGTCAACTACTTCATTGGTGCTCATGGCGTCGTAATCCTCGGAAGGGGGTGGCCGGGCAGGGCCCGTCGAGCCCGGGCCCGTGCCGCACAGGTGGCGATCAGGGACCACTGCTCGTCCGCCGTCAGGCGGGGCCACTGGGAAATTTCAGGCAGCGTACGCAGGCAGCCTCGACACAGTCCAGCTTCGTCCAGCGCGCAAACGCCGATACAGGGCGAGATCGGACCACCCTGACGAGTGCTGGAAGCCATGGCGAAACCAACTGGAAGGTGCAAGTGGTTGAAATTATGTGGCCTGCGGGCCTATTCTTCAATGCCGGCCGCGGCCTAACCGCTGGCCACTCGAACCGACCGGCCCTGACCTTATTGTCCAGGACAAAACACTGGGGTGCCCTTCCGGCGCTACCGTTAGATCCTATTGGGGAATTGCATGCATCCGATCAACACCGTCAAGGGCGCGATTACCACCGGCTTCGTGCTGGCCATCGTGCTCAGCATCATCCTTACCGTGAGCCAGGGCGGCGACGTCAGCCTGCACCTGCCGATCATTGATCGCTGGCTGCATATCATTGCCGGCGTGATGTGGATCGGGCTCCTCTACTACTTCAACGTGGTGCAGGTGCCGGGCCTCGCGGCCGCTGCCGCCGACAAGGGCGGCCCGGGCGGCGCCGGCGTCACCAAGTACATCGCCCCCCGGGCGCTTCTGTGGTTCCGCTGGGCGGCCGTCGCCACGTGGGTCACGGGCTTTGCATACCTGATCGCGGTCTACGGCCACTCGGGGATGCTCCAGGCGTTCACGCTGCAGGGCGGCATGCGCACCATCGGCGTCGGCGCGTGGCTCGGCACGATCATGCTGTTCAACGTCTGGCACTTCATCTGGCCGAACCAGAAGAAGATCCTCGGCATCGTTGCGGCCACGGACGAGGAAAAGGCCGTGGCCCGCAAGGTGGCGCTCACCGCATCGCGTATCAACTTCATTCTCTCGGTACCGATGCTGATGTGCATGGGCCATACGCACGGCCTGCCGTTCTGAACGTGGCGAC
>CAITAM010000458.1 GCA_903890265.1 uncultured Pseudomonadota bacterium
CAGGATCGCGTCCGCGACGATCATCTCGGTATAGAGCAGCGCGTGCGGCGACCAGAGCCGGTGGTAGACGCGGCAATGCCGGTCCGTCCAGTCCATCATCGGCGCGACGGATAATCGACGATCTAGCACCAGGGACCTCGCGGCGGCTGCGGTCGGTTCGTCGGCGACGGCGGCCGAGGCGGGTAATCTAACCGCACGGCGTGCCGTCAACCAACGCCGAGTGGCAGGTACAGCTGCCGCACCTCGCCAGCGCAGAGCCGAAAGCCGTATTTTCGGTAGAACCGCTCGGCGGTAGCGTCTTTCGCCTCGACCACGAGCGCACAGACGCCCAGCGCGCCGCGCGCGGCGAGCACCCGCCGCACGGCATTCTGCAGCAGCAGTTCGCCAAAACCCCGCTGACGCGCCGCGAGCGATACCGCGAGCCGCCCGATCCGCACCGCCGGCACGGGGTAGGCCGGCAGGCCTTTGCGATCGGCCTGCGCGAGATTCTCGAGCGCGAGCGCCGCGGCACTCAGCGCGTAGAAGCCGAGCACCCGCGCCGGCTCGTCGGACTCGACGAGGACGAACGTCGTCGCAATACCCTTCAGCCGATGCTGTGTCGCCAGACTTCGCAGGTACCGGTTCAGCGCCTCATTGCCGCAGTCGAAACCGGCGCGGTCATGCAGGCGTCCGTTGAGTTCAACAATGCCGAGGGCCATCGGAACGTGCCGGCGTCAGATGCCGAGCGAAGCACCCTTCGCGAGGGCCCGGCGCAGGGCCGCATTCGGCTTGAACGGCTTGGACAACGTCGCAAGAAAATGCTCCGTCTCCTCGGCGGACAGCGTCACCAGCGCCTGCGCGGCCACGGTCCGCTCCGCTTCACGGAGCACAGCCGCACGAACAAAGGTGGCGAGCGGCAGGCCGGCGAGTGCCGCCGCGCGATCGATGCGCTCCCGGTCTCGCGCGGACAGACGCAGGTCGAGTCGGGCGCTGGCAGCCATGGGAGGATCCGTCGAGTCCGCGGTGTACGGTAAGATACCGTACTTTCCTGGTGCCGACAAACGTCGGGCACCGGTCCGCGCGCGTGCTCAGTGCGGGTGCGGGAAGTCGGCGATAGGTCGCGGTTCGTCCAGATGGTGGCCCTGCGCGTAGTCGACGCCGAGCTCGCCGAGGATCGCGAGCACCTCGGCACTCTCGACCCGCTCGGCAATGGTCTTGAGCTTCATCGAGCGCGCCACCTGGCAGATCGCCTCGACCAGCGAGCGGTCGACCGCGTCCGAGCGCACCGTCTCGATGAACTGGCCGTCGATCTTGAGGTAGTCGACCGGCAGGCTCTTGAGGTAGGCAAGCGACGAGAAGCCGGAGCCGAAGTCGTCGAGCGCGAACTGCACGCCGCGACCCTTGAGCTCGCGCATGAAGTACACCACCCGTGACAGGTTGGCGATCGCGGCGGTTTCCGTGATCTCAAAGCACAGCGAGCCGGGGGCGATCTCGACCTCGGCCAGTTCCTCGACCAGGAAATCGAGGAAGGCCTCGTCGCTTAGCGTGGTACCGGACAGGTTGATGGCGAGCGCGTACTCCCCGCCCGGCGCCTTGTGCCGCATCAGGCCTTCGATCGCCTGGCGCACCACCCAGCGGTCGATGGCGGGCATCACGCTGTAGCGCTCCGCGGCCGGAATGAACTCGAGCGGCCGGATCACTGCACCGGATTCGCTGCGCATGCGCAGCAAGAGCTCGTAGCGCGGCAGCGGATCCTGGTTGCGGCCGATCGGCACGATCGGCTGGAAGTAGATCTCGAGCCGCTCCTCCTCGAGCGCCCGCGTCAGGCGCGACACCCACTGCATCTCGCGCTGCGGTGCCGGAATGCTGGACGCGTCGTAGAGCTGGACCCGGTTGCGGCCCATGTCCTTCGCCGCGTAGCAGGCGACGTCGACGGCGCTCAGGACCTCGGCGGCACTGCCCGTGTCGGCACCGATCGCGACGACGCCGATGGAGGCGCCGAGCTGCATCGGCTCCGCGCCGTGCTGGAAGCGGAAATCCCGGATCGCGACCCGCATCGCCTCGGCCACCCGCATCGCCTGCTCGACGCTGCAATCGTGCAGCAGGAGACCGAATTCGTCGCCACCGAGTCGCGCCAGCGTGTCGCTCGCGCGGATGCGCGCCTGCAACAGCGCCGTGATCTGCTTCAGCAGCTGATCGCCGGCCGGGTGGCCGCAGGTGTCGTTGATGACCTTGAACTGGTCGAGATCGACGTAGATCAGCGCGCGGCTCGCCTCGCGGCTCATCCGCGCGCCCTCGACCGCGGCCTGCAGCCGGCGCTCGAACTCGCGCCGGTTGATGAGCCCGGTGAGCGCGTCATGGGTCGCCTGGTAGGAGAGCGCGCGACCGAGACGCCGCTCGCGGCTGACGTCGCGGAACACGATGACCGCACCGACGATCCGGCCCTCGCGGTCGCGCATCGGCGCGGCCGAGTGCTGGATCGGCAGCTCCGTGCCCCGCCGGTCGATCAGTGCCGCGTGATCGCCGCCGGACACGAGGCACTCGTCCTTCAGGCAGCGGGCAAAGAGGTTCTCGGCGGTCTCGCGCGTGCCCTCGTGGATCACCCGCAGCACCGCGCCGAGCGGCTGGCCGGCGGCCCGCTCCTGGCTCCAGCCGGTGAGCGTCTCGGCCACCGGGTTCAGGTAATCGATACGGCCGCGGGCGTCGGTCGTGATGACGGCGTCACCGATCGACTGCAGCGTCACCTCGGCGCGTTCCTTCTGTTCCTTCAGTTCCCGCTCGGCGAGCTTCGCCTCGGTGACGTCGGTCAGGGTTCCCTCGTAGCGGACCCGCCCGCTCAACGGGTCGATCAGCCGGCGCGCGTTCTCGCGCACCGTGATCACGCGCCCGTCGGCACGCCGCAGGTCGTACTCGGCATTGCGCAGCTCGCCCTCGGACTCGAGCCGCGCGAGGTTGGCGGCGCGCCGGGCGGCATCGACGTAGAAGGTGACGGTCTCGCGCTCGAGCAGGGCTTCGGGCCCCGGCAGGCCGAGCATGGTCACGAGCGCCGGGTTCGCGCCGGTGATGCGGTGCGCCTCGTCCGCCTGGTACACGCCCTCGACCACGTTCTCGAAGAGGCCGCGGTAGCGGCCCTCGCTGTCCTTGAGCGCCTCCTCGTCGCGGCGCTTCTCGATCACGAGCGCGGCGAGCTGCGCCATGCGGTTCATCAGCTCGAAATCGCGCACGGACGGCAGTCCGGCGACCGTGGTGTAGAGGGCGAGCGTGCCGAGCACCGCACCGGCCTTGCCCTGCACCGGCGTCGACCAGGCCGAGCGCAGCTCGAGTCCCGCCACGACCGAGCGGCGCAGGGTCCAGAACGGGTCCTTGGTCATGTCCGCGACAATGACCTGCCGGCCAAGGTAAACGGCGGCGGCGCACGAGCCGTCGCCGATACCGGGCGGGACGTCGTCGAGCGCCACGCACAGCGGCCGCGGCACGCGCGCGCCGGTCGCGAAGTGCAGGCGCTGCGCCCGCGAATCGTAGAGGTAGATGGCCGACGCCGCGCCCGGGCGCACGCTGTCGACGAGCCCGGTGATGGTCGCGAGCGCCTCGGTGAGCGGCACGCCCGCGATCAGGCCCTCGAAGACGCGCCGTTCGGCGGCCTGGACGATCTCCAGCGCCTTGCGATCGCTGATGTCGGTGATCGAGGCGCGCACGAGGTTGCGACCGGCGGTCGGCAGCCGCACGAGCCGCACCTCGCAGGGCAGCTCGCGCCGGTGCGAGTCGCAGTGCGTCCACTCGAAGGTGGTGGGGGTACCGGTGAGCGCCCGCAGGAGGTAGCCGCGATCGGCCCAGCGGCGCGCCTCGTCCTTGCCCTGCTGCGGCGGACTGACGCCGTCCTCGCCCGCCGACAGCAGCTGGCGGCGCGAGGCGCGGAAGAATTTCTCGGCATTCTTGTTGCAGTCGACGAAGCAGCCGGTGTCGGTATCCAGCACGACAATCGCTTCCGGTGCGTTCTCGACGAGCAGCCGATAGCGGGCCTCGGAGTCGCGCGTCGCCGCTTCCGCGTGGTGCCGCTCGGTCACGTCCCGGATGACGACGACGTAGCCTTTCTGCTGGCCGTCGACCCGCTGCGAGACCGCCAGCTCCGCCTGGAAGTAGGTCGCGTGCTTGGTGCAGCCCGTGGTCGCGTGCGCCGCGAGATCGACGTGCGTGTCGTCGGCGCGGGTCGCGAGCCGGCTCAGGCGCTCGGCGAGGCGTGCCTCGTCCTTGACCAGCGCCGGCAGCAGCAGCGTCAGCGGCAGGCCCTCGACCTCGGCCTGGCTGTAGCCGAACAGCCGCTCGCCGGTGAGGTTGAAACTGGTGATCTGGCCGTGCTCGTCGACGGTCAGGATCACGTCCTTGACGTGATTGAGGATCGCCTCGAGTTCGGACGCCGACTGCGCGCGCACCTCGCGCGACAGCTGCTCGGCTTCGTCCGACATGAGGCGCATCGACTGCACGACCGCGCGCCGTTCCTGGTCGAGTTCGTCAAAGTAGGCCGACAGGGACGCGAGCAGCGCCGCGACGTCGAGCCCCGCCTCGCCGCTCGCGCCGTCGACGATTTTCGCCAGCGTCGCGTTCAGCGTCAGCGGCGGCACCGGACCCGGTTCGGTCCGCCCGGTCATCGCCGTGCGCTGCGAGCTGCCCACTGCCATCGCCATTCCTTGAAGAACCGGCCGGACGCGGCCGACGGGGTGAAGGGGACATGGTAGGCAGTGCGGCCAAGCCCCTGCGTGAGGCACGTCACTAATTGGCCGGTCGTCACCCTCGCGCACTCGGCGCCGCGGCCTGCCGCCCGCCACCGGCCGGGCCTTACGGGCCCCTGGAACCGTTCGTCCAGACAACGGCACAGGGCACGCCGGGTGGGGTTGATCGGGCGTCGCCGTCCGTGCCCCGTCCCGCCCCGACGTCACCGGCCGGGGTCCGGCGTCAGCGGGCACGGGGCGCCACAAACCGGTGCGCCCGCACTCGCTGCGCCCGGACGCGGTGTGCCCGGACACGGTGTGCCCGGACGGGGCGGGACCGGACGGCGCGGCCGCCCGGTCCGTGCCGCCTCAGCCCTCGGCGCGCTCGGCGCGCTTGCGGGCGTTTTCGTCGAGGTGGCGCTTGCGCAGGCGGATGTTCTGCGGCGTGACCTCGACCAGCTCGTCGTCGTTGATGAACTCCATGGCCTGCTCGAGCGAGAACTTGAGCGGCGGCGTCAGCACCACGTTCTCGTCCTTGCCGGCGGCGCGCATGTTGGTGAGCTTCTTGCCCTTCAGCGCGTTGACGACGAGGTCGTTGTCACGGGAGTGGATGCCGATGATCTGGCCGACGTAGACGTCCTCGCCGTGGCCGACGAACAGGCGCCCGCGCTCCTGCAGCGAGAAGAGCGAGTACGCGAGCGTCTTGCCCTCGCCGTTCGAGATGAGCACTCCCGAGGGGCGCTCGGCCAGGGCCTTCTCGACCACCGGACCGTAGTGGTCGAACACGTGGTAGATGAGGCCGGTGCCGGACGTCATGGTGCGAAAGTCGGTCTGGAAACCGATCAGGCCGCGCGAGGGCATCTTGTACTCGAGGCGGACGCGGCCGCGGCCGTCGTTGGCCATGTTGGTCAGCTGGCCGCCGCGCTCGCCGAGCGCCTGCATCACGGTGCCCTGGCTGCGCTCCTCGAGGTCGATCGTGACCTGCTCCCACGGCTCCTGCTTCACGCCGTCGATGACCTTGACCACGACCTGGGGCCGCGACACGGCAAGCTCGTAGCCTTCGCGGCGCATGTTCTCGATCAGGATGCCAAGGTGCAGCTCGCCGCGGCCATAGACCTTGAACTTGTCCGGATCGTCCGTGTCCTCGACCTTGAGCGCGACGTTGTGCAGGATCTCGCGCGCGAGCCGCTCGCGCAGCTGGCGCGAGGTGACGAACTTGCCTTCCTTGCCGAAGAACGGCGAGGTGTTGGTCTCGAAGGTCATGCTGATGGTCGGCTCGTCGACCACGAGGCCCGGCAGGCCCTCGACGGCCGCGGGATCGCACAGGGTGTCGGAGATCTTCGGCTCCTCGATACCGGCGAAGGCGACGATGTCACCGGCCGTGGCCGAGTCGATGTCGATCCGCTCGAGACCGAGGAAGCCAAAGAGCTGGCTGACCTTCTCGGTGCGCGTCGCGCCGTCGCGGTTGACGACCACGACGTTCTGGTTGCGCTTCAGCGTACCGCGGGCGATGCGGCCGATCGCGATGGAGCCGACGTACGCCGAGTAATCGAGCTGGCTGACCTGCAGCTGCAGCGGGCCGTTCGGATCGACCGGCGGCGGCGGGCAGTGCTTGACGATCGCCTCGAACAGCGTCTCCATGTCGCCGCCGCGGTGCTCGGGGTCGAGCGAGGCGAAGCCGCGCAGCGCCGAGGTGTAGACCACCGGGAAGTCGAGCTGCTCGCTCGTCGCACCGAGGCGGTCAAAGAGGTCGAAGGTCTGGTCGAG
>CAITAM010000459.1 GCA_903890265.1 uncultured Pseudomonadota bacterium
CTCACCGGCAAGAACTTCATCGTCGATCCCCGCGTCAAGGCGCAGGTGACGCTGCTGTCGGCGACGCCGATGACCCCGGACGCCTTCTACCAGGCGTTCCTCGCCCTCCTCGAGGTGCACGGTTTCGTGGCCGTGCCGTCCGGCAAGGTCATCAAGGTCGTGCCCGACGCCAATGCGCGGACCATGCCGGCCAACGACCTGCCGAGCTCGGTGAGCGGCAGCTCCGACGAGCTCGTGACCCAGGTCATCGCGGTCAAGAACGTCAGCGCCGCGCAGCTCGTGCCGATCCTGCGGCCCCTGATCCCGCAGTACGGGCACCTCGCGGCGTACCCCGCGGCCAACGTGCTCATCATCACCGACCACGCCGCCAACGTGTCGCGCATGATGAAGATCATCGAGCGGGTCGATCAGACCAGCGGCGACGACATCGACATCGTGCATCTCGAACACGCCTCCGCCACCGAAACCGTGCGCGTGATCAACCAGCTCGCGGCCGGCCAGCCGGCGGGCGAAGGCGGCGTGCCGTCGAAGCTGATCGCCGATGACCGGACCAACAGCGTGCTGATCTCCGGTGACAAGAACGCGCGCCTCAGGCTCCGTGCGCTCGTCACCCACCTCGATACGCCGCTCACCGCCGGTGGCGAGACCCAGGTGCGCTACCTCAAGTACGCGGACTCGGAGAAGATCGCGGCGAAGCTCAAGGAGCAGATCACGGGCATCGCCGCGCCCACGGCCGGTGCAGCCGGTGCCGCGGGCGGCGCGTCGTCGGTCGGCTCGAGCGAGCGCACCGTGATCTGGTCCGATCCGGCCACCAACTCGCTCGTCATGACCGCACCGGCCAAGGTGATGCGCACCCTGAACGGCGTCATCGACCACTTAGACATCCGCCGCGCCCAGGTGCAGGTCGAGGCGATCATCGTCGAGATCACCGGCGACAAGAACATTGACCTTGGCGTCAACTGGGCAGCCTACGCCAAGAACTCCTCGGTGCCGGCCGCCGTGTTCAACTCCGCGGTGTCGGGCACCGGCATCGGCGAGGTCCTCACCGGGGCCATCGCCGCCGCCAACGGCACCTCGTCGAGCTCGAGCACGACCACCACGAGCACCGGTTCGGTGTCGCTGCCCACCGGCACCACGGTCGCGGTCGGCAAGTACAACGCCGCCGGCACGAGTTTCGCCGCGCTGCTGCGCGCCGTGTCCGGCAATGCCAACACCAACATCATCTCGACGCCGTCGGTGACGACACTCGACAACCAGGAAGCGCAGATCAAGGTCACCCAGGAAGTGCCGTTCGTCACCGGCCAGTACACCTCGGGCACCACCCAGTCGACCGGCGGCGTGGTCAATCCGTTCCAGACGATCCAGCGCCAGGAAGTCGGCATCATCCTCAAGATCACGCCGCAGATCACCGACGACGGCACGATCATGATGAAGATCGAGCAGGAAGTGTCGTCGCTCGCCCAGAGCGCCGTGAAAACCGTCGACGTGATCACCAACAAGCGCACGATCTCGACCAAGGTGCTGGCCGAGGACGGCGAGATCGTCGTGCTCGGCGGCCTCATCCAGGACAACCTGCAGGAGGGCGAGCAGCGCGTGCCGTTCCTCGGCGGCATCCCGATCCTCGGTGAGCTGTTCCGCACCCGCAATACGCAGAAGACCAAGAACAACCTGATGGTCTTCCTGCGCCCGACCGTGCTCCTGGACGGCGCCCAGGTCGCGACCGAGACCTCGGCCAAGTACAACTACGTGCGCGACATCGAACTCGCCCGCAACCACGGCAAGGCGCAGCTCCTGCCGGGCGAGCGCCAGCCGCTGCTGCCCGACCTCGCCACGCTGCAGCCGCCGGCGCCCCCGGGCAGCGTGCCGAAGGCGAAGGGCTACAAGTCGAACCAGCTGAGCAACCCCGGCGCCACGGGTGCCCCGGCGGCGTCCGCCGCCCCCGCGACCCTGCCGCCGGCCGACAACGAGACGGCGATCGTGCCGCAGGTCACCCCGGACCGGCCGCAGTGAGCGCCGAACCCGCCGCCGCCGTCCCGCCCGAGCGCCGCCTGCCGTTCGCCTTCGCGCGCCGGCACGGCGTGCTGCTGAAGGGCATCGTCGACGGCCGGGCGCACGTGATCGTCCGCCGCGGCGCGGGTCCGGCGGGCGTTGCCGAGGTGCGCCGCTACCTTGGCCTGCCGCTGACGCTGCACGACGTCGCGGAGGAGACGTTCGAGACGCTGCTGCAGACGGCCTACGAGGGCGGCTCGAACGCCGCCGCCGAGGCCGCCGAGGGCCTCGAGGGCGACACGGACTTGAGCCACATCGTCGAGGGGCTGCCGGAGCCCTCCGACCTCATGGAGAGCGAGGACGACGCGCCGATCATCCGCCTGATCAACGCGGTGCTGACCCAGGCCGTGCGCGAGAACGCGTCCGACATCCACGTCGAGCCGTTCGAGAACCGTCTCGTCGTGCGCTTTCGTGTCGACGGCGTGCTGCGCGAGGTGCTGCAGTCGAAGCGCGCGCTGGCACCGCTCGTCGTCAGCCGCATCAAGGTCATGTCGCGGCTCGACATCGCCGAGAAGCGCCTGCCGCAGGACGGTCGCATCTCGCTCAGGATCGCCGGCCGGCCGGTCGACGTGCGCGTCTCGACGATCCCCGCCGGGCATGGCGAGCGCGTGGTGCTGCGACTGCTGGACAAGCAGGCCGGCCGTCTCGAGCTCACCTCGCTCGGCATGGATCCGCGCATGCAGAGCGCGGCGGATGAGCTGATCCACAAGCCCTACGGGATCATCCTCGTCACCGGCCCCACGGGCTCCGGCAAGACCACGACGCTCTATTCCGCGCTCGAGCGGCTGAACGACGACACGCGCAACATCATGACCGTCGAGGACCCGATCGAGTACTACATCGACGGCATCGGCCAGACCCAGGTCAATACCAAGGTCGAGATGACCTTCGCCCGCGGCCTGCGCGCCATCCTGCGCCAGGACCCGGACGTCGTGATGGTCGGCGAAATCCGCGACATCGAGACCGCGCAGATCGCGGTCCAGGCCTCGCTCACCGGCCATCTCGTGCTCTCCACCCTGCACACCAACACCGCCGTCGGTGCGATCACCCGCCTGCGCGA
>CAITAM010000460.1 GCA_903890265.1 uncultured Pseudomonadota bacterium
CACGCAGCCGACGTACTTGACGGTGATGATCAGCAGCAGCGCCCAGAAGATCAGCGAGAGAACGCCGAGAACATCCCCTGCCACGGGGACGGCGTTGCCGGCCGCCGTCAGGCAGGCCTTGAGCGCGTAGAGCGGGCTCGTGCCGATGTCGCCGAACACCACACCAAGGGCGCCGAGCGCAACCACATGCAGGGGCCCGTGGTTCTGGGCAGTGCCCACACCAACTACCTGCGCGTTACCGTTTACCGCCTCGTTCATAGCCTACGTTCGCCTTGCAGGGGTCCTGCAGCAGCTGGGCGCCCGCGCGGTGCCTGTCACGCCGTCGCGACACCCGCGCTCAGGGCATATCGTCCACCGGCGTACGCCGCTCGGCGGGCATTAGGTCACGACGGTTCGCGCCCAGGTCGAGCGCGACACCGCTCGCAACGTACATGGACGAGTACGTAACGACGAGGATGCCGACGATCAGCGCGAGGCCGAAGCCGCGCAGCGCCTCGCCGCCGAAAAGATAGAGCGCGACGACCACGATCAGCGTCGCAAACTTTGTAATGACCGTTCGCGACAGCGTCTCGTTAATCGCAATGTCGAAGATCTCGGACGGTTCGGCCTTTCGCATCGACTGGAAGCGCTCACGAACGCGATCGAAAACGACCACCGTCTCGTTGATCGAATACCCGATTACCGCAAGCACCGCGGCGAGCACCGACAGGTCGAAAGGCAGCTTGAACAGGGCGAATACCCCGATCGTCACGAACGGGTCATGGAGCGTGGCGAGGACCGCACCGACGCCGAACTTCCAGCGGAACCGCATCGCGATATACCCGAGGATCAGCAGCAGCGTAATCGCCATGGCGGTTATGCCCTTCGTCAGCAGCTCCTTACCCACGGTGGCGCCGACGACCTCGGTCCGCTTGATCGTCACCTTGTCGTCGACGCCCCGCAGAACCCTCTCGATCTTCGCCGACACATCGGTCGCCGACGAGGACGTATCGGGCGGCAGGCGAACGAGTACGTTGCGGGACGAGCCGAAGACCTGCACCTGGACATCGTGATACCCCGCCGTGGTCAGCGCGGCACGGGTCTTTTCCAGATCCGCGGCACCGGGGAATTCGGCCTCGGTAACGACGCCGCCGGTGAAATCCACCGCGAGGTTAAGGCCACGGGCAGCGATCGCCGCGATCGAACCCAGTATAAGAATGGCCGACAGCACGTAGCAGAGGCGCCGCTGGGCCATGAAGGGGATACGGGGAACGTTGTGAAAGAATTCCATGGCAGCCTCCTACACTGGCAGCCGATCGATGCGCCGCTGTGAGCCCCAGATCAGGCTGATCAGCGCGCGGGTTCCGATCAGCGCCGTGAACAGCGTCGTCAGAATGCCGAGAGAAAGCGTTACGGCGAAGCCCTTGATCGGGCCGGTACCGAACAGGAACAGAACGACGCCAGCGATGAGCGTGGTGACGTTTGCGTCGGCGATCGCCGAGAACGCCTTGTCGAAGCCAGCCTTGATGGCGGCCTGAGGCGAGTTACCCAGCCGCAGTTCCTCACGAATTCTCTCGTAGATGAGGATGTTGGCGTCGACCGCCATACCGACGGTGAGCACGATACCTGCGATACCCGGCAGCGTCAGCGCTGCCTGAAACAGCGTAAGCACTGCAACCAGCAGGATAACGTTGCAGATCAGCACGACGTCTGCCACGAGGCCGAACGCGCTGTAGTACACGGCCATGAACACGAACAGCGCCGCGGACCCAATGAGCAGCGCCCGCACGCCCTTGTCGATGTTCTCCTGACCCAGGCTCGGTCCGATCAACCGCTGCTCAACGATGTACACCGGTGCGGCAAGCGCACCAGCACGCAGCAGCTTGGCGAGTTCCTGTCCTTCGCGGAGAGTGACGCCGCTGATCTGGAACTGGTTCGAGAAGACTCCGCGAATCGTCGCGACGTTGATGACCTGCTCACTGGTCACGTCCACGGCAACCTTCTCGCCGTTCTGCTCCTTGAGCTGGCGCTCCCGCTCGATGAAGACGACCGCCATCGGCTTGCCGACGTTTTCCTGGGTAGCCCGCAGCATCTCCTCGCCGCCGCGCGCATCGAGCCGAAGCGCGACTTCCACCTCGCCATTCTGAAATCCGGTGCTGGCGTCGGTCAGCTGGTCACCGGTGACGATGACCTCGCGCTTCAGCAGCAGCGGCCGCCCGCTGCGATCCTTGTAAAGCTTCGTGCCAAGGGGCGCGCGACCGGTGGCGAGCGCTTCGGCCGGGTTGTTAAGCGTATCGACCAGACGAAACTCGAGCGTGGCGGTTTTGCCAAGCAGGCGGATGACCTGCGTTGCATCCTGAACGCCCGGCAGCTGCACGGCGATCCGGCTCAGACCCTGCCGCTGGACCGTCGCCTCGGAAACGCCGAGCGCATTGACCCGGTTGCCAAGGGCCGTGATGTTCTGCTGGATGGCAAAGTCCTGGCGTTCCTTGATTTGCTCCGGCGTCAGAACGGTACGAATGAGCACACGACCCGCCTCGTCGGTGCTGGTGGTCAGCGCCAGCGACCTGTCCACTGACTGCAGCGCTGCGAGTGCGTCGCCCGCTTTGACCCCCTCTTTCAGGCTTACGAGGACGCCGCCGGGCTGCGCATCGACCGACTGGTACTGGATCCGGCTGTCGCGCAGCTTAAGTCTGAAGTCGCGCTCTAGAAGCGCGAGTTTCTGACGCACGGCGCCGTCCACGTCGACTTCGTACACGAGGTAGATGCCCCCACGCAGGTCGAGACCGAGGCTCATCGGCTTCAGTCCGACCTTGCGCGCCCACGACGGCGCCTTCGAAGCAAACGTCGTCGCAATGACGTAGCCCTCGGGCTTGCTCTTTTCAATCGCGTCACGCGCCTTGAGCTGCGTGGCAACGTCGGCGAACCGCACGGTCACGCGGCCATCCGCAAGGTAGGCAGTGTCTACCTTCACGTCGTTCTGAGTGAGCAGCGTCGTGATGTCGGTAACGCTTGTCTGCGCGGTGAACGGCTCACCGTCCTTGCGCGACAGCTGCAGTGCTGGGGCTTCGCCGAACAGGTTCGGCAGTCCGAGCAGCAACGCGACAAGCATGACGGCTGCGAACAGCAGCGATTTCCAGAGTGGGTAGCGGTTCATTCGGGGACCAGTGAGTCGTGGAGCAGGAGGGATGGCGCCGACTTTTTGGTCAGGCGCCCTTGATGGTTCCGTTCGGCAGGAGCTGCGCGATCTGGTAACGCTGAACCTTGATCTCAACGCCCTTGGCGATCTCAAGGGTGACGAACGTCTCGCCGGCCTCGGTGATCTTGCCGAGGATGCCGCCTGCGGTCACCACTTCGTTGCCGGCGGTGAGCTTCGAGAGCATCTCGCGCTGCTCCTTCGCCTTTTTGGACTGTGGCCGGATCACCATGAAATACATCAGGCC
>CAITAM010000461.1 GCA_903890265.1 uncultured Pseudomonadota bacterium
GCGCGGCTGCCGGCGGGCAGTCCGGTGTACTACCTGTCGGCGCAGGGGCAGCCGTTTACGCAGGCGGCGGCCCGCGAACTGGCGGCGCTGCCGGGATTTCTGCTGCTGGCCGGCCGCTACGAGGGGGTCGACGAGCGGCTCATCGACGAGTACGTCGATGGGGAGTGGTCGATCGGTGACTACGTGCTGTCCGGCGGTGAGCTGGCGGCCTGCGTGCTCATCGACGCCTGTGCGCGGCTCCTGCCCGGCGTGCTGCTGAACGAGCGGTCGGCGGTGGAGGAGTCGTTCGGCGAGGGCCTGCTCGACTGGCCGCACTACACGCGGCCGGACGAGTGGCGCGGCCGGACGGTGCCGGCGGTGCTGAAGGGCGGTAACCACGCCGAGATAGCCCTCTGGCGTCGCCAGCAGGCGCTCGGGCGGACGGCCGAGCGTCGGCCCGACCTTCTCGGTCGGCTGACGCTCAATGACTTAGACGCGCGGCTCCTCAAGGAGTATCGTGCGGCACGCGCCGGCGCCAAGCCCGGCGGGGCGAGTAACGATTACGCGGGCGACCGGCAGCGGGCGCCTCTGACCGACGGCAAGATGGAAGACAGTCATGGCAGTAACTAACAAGTACACACAGGCGATCGAGGCCCGGCAGATGACCCGCCAGATCCCGGACTTCGGCCCGGGCGACACGGTGGTGGTCGAGGTCAAGGTCAAGGAAGGCGACCGTGAGCGCGTCCAGGCCTACGAGGGCGTCGTGATTGCACGGCGCAACCGCGGCATGAACTCGTCGTTCACCGTGCGCAAGATCAGCCATGGCGAGGGCGTCGAGCGCGTCTTCCAGAGCTACAGCCCGGCGATCGGCGAGATCACCGTCAAGCGGCGCGGCAACGTGCGTCGCGCGAAGCTCTACTACCTGCGTCACCGCTCGGGCAAGTCGGCCCGAATCGAAGAGAAGGTTTAAGGCGCCAGTCGCCTGCGGGTACACTGGTCCCGGGATGATCCATCCGGGACCGGTGTGCCATGTCTAGACTTCTCAGCGTGCTGGCGTCGATCTGGCGCGGCCTCGACGGGCTGCGCAAGCTCCTGCACCTCGTGCTGCTGCTCGCCCTCTTCGGCCTCGTCTGGGCGGCCTTTCACCCGGGCTCGCCCGTGCTGCCGCGCCGCGCCGCGCTCCTCGTCCGTCCCGAAGGCCGCCTGGTCGAGCAACTCTCCGGCGACCCGGTCGACCGGGCCCTCGGCGAGGCCAACGGCAGCAAGAACCCGGAAACCCTGGTCAAGGACCTGACCGACGCCATTCGCGCTGCCGCGAAGGATGCGCGCATCGAGGCGATCGTCCTCGACACCAGCGAGCTCAGCGGTGGCGGTCTCTCCAAGCTCGAGGCGGTCGCCGCCGCGCTGCGTGACTTCCGTGCCGCGGGCAAGAAGGTGCTGGCGCACGGCGGTTACGTGTCCCAGGAGGGCTACTACCTCATGGCGAATGCCGACGAGGCCTGGCTCGAGCCCGGTGGCGCGGTCGTCGTCGACGGCTTTGCCGCCTACCGCCATTACTTTCACGACGTGCTGGACAAGCTCGGCGTGACCGTCAACGTCTTCAAGGTGGGCACCTACAAGTCCTTCGTCGAGCAGTACACCCAGCCCGCGATGTCGGCCGCCGACCGCGAGCAGACCGAGGGGTACCTGAAGCCGTTGTGGGCGGCCTACGAATCGGCCGTCACGAGCGCACGCAAGCTGCCCGCGGGTGCGCTGACCGACTACGTGCAGAAGGCGCCCGAGGGGCTGCGCGCCGCCAGGGGCGACGCGGCGCTGTTCGCCGAGCAGGCGGGACTCGTCAACGGCCGCAAGACCCGCATCGAGTTCGAGTCGCGCGTCATCGAACTCGTCGGCGAGGACCCGGACAGCCACAGCTTCAATGCCGTCGAGGTGCCGCAGTACCACTCGGTGGCGGTGCATGGCCTGTCGAACGACGAGGGTCCGGCCGGCACCCGCGTCGCGGTCCTGACCGCGGTCGGCGAGATCCTCGACGGCGACCAGCCGCCGGGCAAGGTCGGTGGCGA
>CAITAM010000462.1 GCA_903890265.1 uncultured Pseudomonadota bacterium
CCATGCCACGCTCGTCGGCCCGGCGCTGGCCCGGGGCAGAACGACGCTCAGGCAGCAGCTCGAAGCGCTCAAGCTGACCCGGCCCGACGCCGCGGAGCGGCTCGCGGCCCTCCTCGGTTCCCTCGCGGCGGAGCCCACGTGACGTTCGGTGACTGGCTCATCGTCGGTGGCTGTCTCGTGCTCGGCTACTGGCTGGTCCTGCGCACGATGGACGGCCCGCGCGGGACCCAGGCCTCACCACCGGACCCCGAACCCCGGGCGGAGCCGCCACCGCGCGAGGAAGCCAAAGCCGATCCCGCGCCGGATCCCGCGCGCGGCATTGACGCGTCACTCGACGTCACGTTGCGCAACTGGTACCGGATCCTGGGTGTCGCCGAGACGGCCGGTGCCGAGGAAATTGCCGCGGCGTACCGCCGGCTGATCCGCCAGTACCATCCGGACAAGGTCGAGGGGCTGGGCGTCGAGCTCAGGCAGCTCGCCAACGAGAAATCGAAGCAGCTGAACGCCGCCTACGAACTCGGCATGCGCCGCTTCCGCTGACGGACCGGCCGGAGGGCAGGCGGGCACCGCCCGGGCGCCGGAACGGGCATGGCGCCGAACGACGGTCCTGACGAGAGGGCGCCGGCCTCGCGGCGGCGCCCTCTCCCCGGCAGTCGTCCTAGTTGACGAAGCCCTTGAGGCCGCTCAGCGCGAGAACACGGACCTTCTTCGAGGCCGGCTTCGCCTTGAACATCATCTCTTCACCCGTGAACGGGTTGGTGCCCTTGCGGGCCTTGGTCGCCGGCTTCTTGACGACCTTCATCTTGACGAGGCCCGGCAGGGTGAACCCGCCGTGGCTCTTGAGCGACTTCTTGATTGCGCCGCTCAGTGAATCGAGAACCGCCGCGACCTGCTTGCGCGACAGCTCGGTCTCGCCCGCGATCGTCGTCAGAAGCTCCGACTTGGTCGGTGCTTTCGTTGTCTTCGCCATAGTTTCCGCTTTCCCATTTTTTAGATTAAGTGCCATGCCGACACTGGCATCGCGACCCCGACTGTACTCGATCGGTGCGCGAAGGGCACGCAGCGGCACGCGCCGGCAGCCGACCGTGCGCGTCTGCGGCTATGCACAAAATGAATCGCTGTCACTCGTGCGCCACCGTGGTTAGGATCGGGATCATGGCCACGTCGTGGCCGCACACCGCCGGTGCGCCCTCCCCGCACACCGAGCACGCTCCGACCGGGTGCCACGCCGGTCAGGGGCAGGCGCTGCCCGGTGGTCGTCGACGACACGGCCATCGCCATCCGGCTCGGCGCGAACGGCCATCAAGCTCAATCCGAGTCAGTCTGCTTCTCAAGGACCGAGGGTAGAACATGAACAATCTCGAGATCGCCCAACGGGCCACGATGCGCCCCATCGTCGACATCGCGCGCGAGCGCCTCGGGATCCCCGAGGTCGCGCTCGAGACCTACGGCCGCTTCAAGGCGAAGGTCAACCTCGACTACCTCGCGGGACTGAAGGACCGCCCGGACGGCAAGCTGATCCTCGTCACCGCGGTCTCTCCGACCCCGGCGGGCGAGGGCAAGACCACGACCACCATCGGCCTCGGCGACGCGCTGAACGCGATCGGCAGGAAGGCCATCATCTGCCTGCGCGAGCCCGCGCTCGGCCCGGTGTTCGGCATCAAGGGTGCCGCCACCGGCGGCGGTTACGCGCAGGTCGTGCCGATGGAGGACATCAACCTGCATTTCACGGGTGACTTCCACGCGATCTCGATCGCGAACAATCTCCTCGCGGCGCTGATCGACAACCACCTGCACTTCGGCAACGAGTTGCGGTTCGACAGCCGGCGCATCACCTGGCGGCGGGTGGTCGATCTCAACGATCGCGCCCTGCGGGAGGTCGTCGTCGGACTCGGCGGTCCGGCGAACGGCGTGCCCCGCCAGGACGGTTTCGACATCGTGGTGGCCTCCGAGGTGATGGCGATCTTCTGCCTCGCGACCAGCCTTGCGGACCTCACCCATCGCCTCGGCAATATCGTCGTCGGCTACGACCTCGACCGCCAGCCGATCCTCGCCCGGCAGCTCGCGGCCGACGGGGCGATGACCGTGCTCCTGAAGCAGGCGCTCGCGCCCAACCTCGTCCAGTCGCTCGAGAACAACCCGGTGTTCGTGCACGGCGGCCCGTTCGCCAACATCGCGCACGGCTGCAACTCGGTGATTGCAACCAAGGCGGCGCTGAAGCTCGGCGACTACGTCGTGACCGAGGCGGGCTTCGGCGCCGATCTCGGTGCCGAGAAGTTCGTCGACATCAAGTGCCGCAAGGCGGGCCTGCGCCCGTCGGCGGCCGTCATCGTCTCGACCGTGCGCGCCATGAAGTACCACGGCGGCGTCGAGGTGCGCGACGTCGGCGTCGAGAACCTCGCCGCGCTCAAGGCCGGCGTCGTCAATCTCGAGCGGCACATCCACAACATCCGGCAGGAGTTCGGCATCCCCTGCGTGGTCGCGATCAACCACCGGCGCGAGGACACGGACGCCGAGGTGGCGCTCCTGATCGAGGCGGTGTCGCGCCAGGGCGCGAAGGTGGTGCTTGCGCGGCACTTCGCGGAGGGCGGCCAGGGGGCCGTCGAGCTGGCCCGCGAGGTGGTGCGCCTCTGCGACGAGCCCGGTCATTTCAGGTTCGCCTACGCGGACGACACGCCGCTCTGGGACAAGATGCGGGCGGTGGCGCAGAAGATCTACGGCGCGGACGACATCCGCGCGTCCCGCACCGTGCGGGCGCGGATCGACCGCCTGCAGGAGCTCGGCTACGGCCGCTTCCCGGTCTGCGTGGCGAAGACCCAGTATTCGTTCTCGACCGACCCTGGACTTCGCGGCGCGCCGGCCGGGCACGTCGTCGACGTGCGCGAGGTGCGCCTCGCCGCGGGCGCGGAGTTCGTGGTCATGATCTGCGGTGACGTCATGACGATGCCGGGATTGCCACGACAGCCGGCGTCCGCCGCCATTGGCGTGGACGCGACCGGCAAGACCGTGGGGCTCACCTGATCACCGCGGTCGGGGGCAGGCAGACCTCACGCGCGACGGCGGACGGCGGTGACCTCGCGGGCCTCGCTGAGCTCGACGACGACGTCGGCGTAGCCCGGCATCTCGTTCAGTACGTGGCGGCTGACGCGCTCGTAGTGCATCACGAAGCGGGCCACCTCGGCGTCGTTCATGACGCGTGACGCACCGGCACCGGGTCCGGCGTCGCGGACGCGGGCGGCGAGCTTGTGCTCCTGCTCCTGGCGCCACCGGACGACGCACTCGAAGTGCGGCGCGCGCAGCATGACGAGCGCATCGAGGCGGCCGAAGAGGCTCTGGTACTCCGCCGCCAGCCGCTCATTGACGTAGCGCCGCCAGCGGCCCTCCGGGTCCTCGACGCGCTCGAGCTCGTTCACGGGGTCGGCGAGCGCGCTCACGGGCTCGGCGCGTGCGCCGACGCACCAGCCTTCAAAGAGCAGCACGTCCGGCCGCCCGGCCACGCGTGGCTCGTCGGCCGCCGCGACCGGCTCGTCGGTCGCCTTGTCGAAACGCGGCAGGCAGGTGACGTCCGCCGGGCCGGCGCTCGCCAGTGCCTCGATGACGGCAAGCCCGCGGGCGACGTTGTGCGTGCCGGGCACGCCGCGGGTGGCGAGCAGCGGATGCACGTCGTGCGCGAGCTGACGGCGCGCGGCGCGCGACAGGTAGAGATCGTCAATGCCGAGGGTGGCGACCGACAGTCCCGCGAGCTTGACGAGGACGTCCTGGACAACGCGCGCGGTCGTGGACTTGCCGGAGCCCTGCGCGCCGCACACACCAAGCACCGCAAGCCGGCCCGGTGCGTTCTGGCAGCGCACCATCGCGGTCTCGGCGATCACGGCGTAGCTGTCGAGCAGCGCCTCGCCCGCCGCACCCTCGAGGCGGGTCGTGCGAATGCCCTCGGCGACGAACGCGTCGCGCGCGACCTCGGTTATGTCCGCGCGGTTCACGGCCGACCCCGCGCGGCTTTCGGTGTGCACTGCCGCATCGCGAGCTGCCACGAAATTGTCGGTTGTCCCGCACAAAGTTCGCTGGTTACACTCGGCGGGGTTTGGGGAAGGTAAGCCATCGCGACATCCAACCTCAACAGCTCGCAGAAAAGCTGAACACAACAGGGAGTGTATCGATGGCCGGCCGTCCGTTTCTATTTGTTCCAGGTCCGACGAATCTTCCCGACCGCATCGTACGCGCGATGGCGGTCGCGAGCGACGACCATCGCTCGGCAACCTTCCCCGCGCTGTCACTGGCCTGCATCAACGGCCTGAAGCCGATCTTCAAGACGACGCGCGCGACCCCGATCATCTTCCCGGCATCCGGTACCGGTTGCTGGGAAGCGGCGCTGACCAACTGCTTGAGCCCCGGCGACCGCGTGCTCGCCTCGCGCTTCGGCCAGTTCGGGCACCTGTGGGTCGACATGGCGCAGCGCCTCGGCTTCGACGTCGAGATCATCGAGGCCGAATGGGGTGACCCGGCGCCGATCGATCGCTACGCGCAGGCGCTCGAGGCCGACCGCGGCCACAAGATCAAGGCGGTGCTCGTGACCCACAACGAGACCGCGACCGGCGTCACGAGCGACGTGCCGGCGCTGCGCGCGGCGATGGATGCCGCGAAGCACCCGGCGCTGCTCATGGTCGACTCGGTCAGCGCGCTCGCCAGCATCGATTTCAGGATGGACGAGTGGGCGGTCGACGTCTGCGTCAGCGGCTCGCAGAAGGGCCTCATGATGCCGGCCGGACTCGGCGTCACCTGCGTCAGCGAGAAGGCGCTCGAGGCCGGCAAGACCGCGACCGCGCGGCGCGCCTACTTCAGCTACGACGACATGGTGAAGACGACCGCCAGCGGCTACTTCCCCTACACCCCGTCGGTGCCGCTGCTGTACGGCCTGCGCGAAGCCATCGCCATGCTGATGGAAGAAGGCCTCGAGGCCGTCTTCGCGCGCCACCACCGCCTCGCCGAGGGCACGCGTGCCGCCGTGCTCGAGGGCTGGAAGCTCAAGCTCTGCGCGCGCGATCCGAAGGCCTACTCCGACACGGTGTCGGCCGTCATGGTGCCGGAGGGCATCGACGGCGCGAAGGTCATCGCCCATGCGTTCAGCCGCTACCAGCTCGCCCTCGGCGCGGGCCTTGCGCGCGTTGCCGGCAAGCTGTTCCGCATCGGTCATCTCGGGGATCTGAACGAAGTCATGCTGCTCGGCGCCATTGCCGGTGCCGAGATGGCCATGATCGACCTCGGTGCGAAGCTCGAGCCCGGCAGCGGCGTGGCGGCGGCCACGAACCGCTGGCGCGCGCTCGACGCGGCGGCGCACCGATGAGCCACTCGGTCGTCTTCCTCGACCGGGAGTCGCTGCGGGCGACGGTGCGTCGCCCGGCGGCGGCCGCGCACTACGTCGAGCACGCGGCGACGGCGCCGGGCGACGTGGTGGCGCGGCTCAGCGAGGCGACGGTCGCCATCACCAACAAGGTGCCGCTGCGCGAGGCGGACCTTAAACTGCTGCCGAAGCTGCGCATGATCGCCGTGGCGGCGACGGGCTATGACGTGGTGGACGTGGCCTACTGCCGCGCCCACGGGATTGCGGTCGCCAACATCCGCAACTACGCCGTGCACACGGTACCGGAGCACGCCTTTGCGATGATCCTCGCGCTGCGCCGGTCGCTGCTCGCCTACCGGGCCGACGTCGAGGCCGGCGTCTGGCAGCGCTCGACGCAGTTCTGTTTCTTCACGCACGAGATCGGCGACCTGCACGGCTCGGTGCTCGG
>CAITAM010000463.1 GCA_903890265.1 uncultured Pseudomonadota bacterium
CGGCCACCGAGGCCGGCTACGAAGTCGGCACGCGTACCCAGGTCGACGTGCTGCTCGCACGCCAGCGCCTGTTCCAGGCGCAGACCGACTACCTGAAGAGCCGCTACGACTACATCACGAGCCTGCTGACGCTTGAGCAGGCGTCCGGTCAGCTCGACGAGGCACGCCTGAAGCGGGTCAACGACTGGCTGAAAGAACCGGTCAGCGTGCGATGAGCACCCCCATGAGCGACTGGTTCTCGGTCCGCGACCGCTCGATCCTCGTGACGGGAGGCGGCGGCGGCCTCGGCCGCATGATCAGCGCCGCCTTCCTCGGTGCCGGCGCGCGGGTGACGATCACCGGTCGCAAGGCAGCCGCGCTCGACAGTGCCGCCGAGGCCCTCGCGCCGCTTGGCCCCATTGAGACGCTGTGCGGGGACCTGCGCGAGCCGGTCGCGGCGGCCGAACTCGCGCGGGCCTACCGGGCGACCGGTCGGCCCCTCGACGTGCTGATCAACAACGCCGGCCGGACCTGGGGCGAGCCGCTGGCCACGTTCCCGCACTCTGCATGGACGGACGTCATGGGCGTGAACGTTACGGCCCCGTTCGTGCTGGTGCAGGAGCTGCTGCCGCTGCTGACGGCCGGCGCATCCGCCAGCCGTCCGGCCTGCGTGATCAACATCGGCTCGGTCTACGCTCACCTCACCGACGTGATGCACTCGTACTCCTATGCCGCGAGCAAAGCGGCCATCCACCAGCTGACCCGGGTACTGGCCCGCGAACTCGCGCCGCGCCACGTGCTGGTCAATGCCATCGCACCCGGGCTCTTTCATACCCGGATGACGGATTTCGTGTTTTCCAACGAGGCGCCGCGCGCACGGGCGCTCGCCGGCATTCCGCTCGGTCGTGCCGGCGCCGCGGAAGACATCGGCGGGCTCACGGTATTCCTTGCCTCGCGCGCCGGCGCCTACCTCACCGGCACCGTGCTCACGCTCGACGGCGGCATGTCGCTCAGCCAGTAGGTTCAGCCGCCGGCCGGGCGAGCCCGGCCTCGTCGAAAACCGCCTCGACGAGCGCCGCCGTCCGCGCCGCAGCGCCGCGGCTGCCCGCCACCGCGGCGCGCGCCCGGTTGCCCGCGATCTCGCGGGTCTCCGGCGCACGAAAGTAAGCGAGCAGCGCCGCGCCGAGCGCCGCCTCGTCCGCCACCACGGCACCGCCGCCGGCGCCGAGGATGACATCGGCCATGGCCCGCGCGGTCGCGTGCGACGGACCGAACAGCACCGGCCGGCCGGCCAGCGCGGGCTCCAGCAGGTTGTGCCCACCGACAGGCACGAGGCTTCCGCCGACGAAGGCGACGTCGCCGGCGGCGTAGGCACACTCAAGCTCACCGAGGGTTGCGATGAGCAGCACCGAGGCATCCGCCAATGGCGGCAACGGCCCGGGACCCCGGCGCACGGCACAGGCGATGCCGTCACGGACCAGGGCCGCCTCGACCTCGGCAAAGCGCGGCGGGTGGCGCGGCACGAGGACGAGCAGCGCATCCGGGAACGACTGCCGCACGAGGCAGTGCGCGGCCAGTACCCGATCCTCCTCCACCGGGTGCGTGCTGCCGGCGACCCACACCGGCCGCCCGGCGAAGGCGCTGCGCCACGCTTGCGCCGCCTCGGTCCCGCGCGGGACGTGATCGAACTTGAGGTTGCCGGTCACTCGCGTGCGCGCCGGATCCGCGCCAATCGCGATGAAGCGCGCCGCATCAAGCTCCGTCTGCGCCGCGACCGACACGCCATGCAGCGTGCGTCGCGTCAGTCCCGGCAGGACGGCGTAGCGCGCGGCCGATCGTGCCGACAGTCGGGCGCTGGCGACCACGACCGGCACGCGCGTGCGCGCGGCGCGCGCGTAAAGGTGCGGCCACAGCTCGGTTTCGACGATGACCCCGGCCGAGGGCCTGACCCGGTGGAAGAACCGCGCCACGGCACCGGGCAGATCGATCGGCAGGTAGCGGACGTCGGCCGCAGGAAACAGCGCGAGGGCCCGCGCCCGGCCGGCCGGTGTCGCCGTCGTGACCACGAGCGGCAGCGACGGCCGTTGCCGCTGCAGCAGCGCAACGAGCGGCGCACTGGCCTGCACCTCGCCGGCTGACACCGCATGCAGCCACAGCGCGCCGGGCGCAAGCCGCCTGCCGAACCCGGCGCGTTCACCGAGGTGGCGCCAGTACCCGCGCTCGCGCCAGCCACGCAGCAACCAGTTCAAAAGGAGAATCGGCGCCAGGAGGTAGGCAACGACGGTGTAGACGACTCCCACTCGACGCGGCCCTCCACGCCGGAGGTCGGCGCTGACGTTCTGTAATAATACCGCGCATGACTAACGAACGCAGTGCAGACCCGCCACCACCAGCCGGTCGTGACGGTCCGGTGGCCGATGACCTTGGCGCCTACCGCGGCCCTCGTTACTGGCCGGCCTGGGTGGGCTTCGGGCTGATGCGGCTACTGCACGCGCTGCCGGCCGCGCTGCAGCGGGCGCTTGCCCACGGCCTCGGCCGCCTCGCGTGGCTCGTTGCGCGGCGCGAGCGGCGTACGACCCTCACCAATCTGAGGCTCACCCACCCGGCCTGGACAGAGGCCGAGCGCCGTGCACTCGGCCGGCAGCATTTCGTGTCGCTGGCATTCGGCGTTTTTGAAACCGGCCTCGTCTGGTTTGGTCGCAGCACGCAGCTCGCTTCCGTGACCCGCATCGACGGTCGCGAGCACCTCGATGCTGCCGTCGCGCGCGGCAAGGGCGTCATGCTGCTCGGCGGACACTTCACGACCAACGAGATCGCAGCGGCCGTCCTGCCGCAGACCGGACACCCGGTCAGCATCATGTACAAACCGCCGAAGAACGCCCTTTTGCACGCGCTCAGCCGTCGTTACCGCAGCGGTCTCGGCGGCACGATGATTCCGGCGGATCGGCTCATCGACATGATTTCGACCCTGAAAAAAGGCGGGGTGGTGCTGTACGCCCCCGATCAGCGCTACGACCTGCGCGACCGCCTGACGGTGCCGCTGTTTGGCGTGCCGGCGCTGTCCAACCCCGGTGCGCCGGTGGTCGCGAAATACACCGGCTGCGCGGTGCTGCCGTACTTTCCGCGGCGCAGTGCCGACGGCAAGCAGTACGTGATGTCGATCGGCGCACCGCTTGCGCCGTTTCCGTCCGGTGACGTCGCCGCCGACGTTGGCCGGTATTTCGCGGCACTGGAGGCGGCGGTCGCACTCGCGCCGGAGCAGTACCTGTGGAGCTACAAGCGCTACCGGCCGGATGACGGCGAGCCCGACCCGTACCGTCGCGGCGTGGCGCGCGGTTACACGCCCTCGTAGCCGGCGCGCAGCGCGCGCGCATCGGCGGCCGGGAAGCCAAGCCCTGCCGCCGCACACACCTTGGCCAGCGAGCGCTCGAGGCGGCGGAGGTTGGCCTCGTGCCAGGCGCCGGGCGGTCGGCGCCTGGCACGGTCGAAGTCGATCACAAACGCCCGCCCCTGCCGATCGGCCAGCAGGTTGTGCGCGTTGAGATCGGCATGCCAGACGCCGGCATCGTGCAGCCGCCGCACGACGCGCCCGATGGCAGCCATGAGCACCGGATCGAGCGGCTCTCCCGCCGCCGTCACGACGAGCTCGGCTAGCGTGGTGGCCGCCGGAATGGCGACGGTGATGAGATCGGCGGCGTAGGTGAGGCCACGGCGCTCGAAGCGTGCGGCCACCGGGGCGGGCACCGGCAGGTTGGCTTCGGTCAGCTCGGCGAGCAGCGTGCACTCGGCGAAGGCCCGGGTGCTGCGCTCCGATCGGAACAGGTAGCGATCGGCGAGCAGATGCCGCACGAGTCCGCCACGACGATAATGCCGCAAGACCCACTGCTCACCGGCTGCGTGCGGCCCGCGCGGTTCGCAGAAAAACACCTGGCCGCGGCCGCTCGCCTCCGCCCGGATGCGCCCGGCCCGGGCCAGTGACTCGGCGTCGAAGTCGAGCGGATCCGGCAGCTCGATCCGCGCGGGGTCGTACAGGATCGCCCCCCGTTTCGTCGATACGCGCGCGAGTGGCATGCTACCCCGATGTTGATGCCGATCCTTGAACGCCCGCCGCGCACCGTCTGCATCCAGCGGCTGTCCGCCATCGGTGACACCTGCCACGCGCTCGCCGTGGTGCGGGCGCTGCAGGACGCCTGGCCAGAGACCCGGTTCACGTGGCTCATTGGCCGCCAGGAACACCGACTGCTCGGCCTCGCGGGCGAGATCGAGTTTATCACTGTCGACAAGAAGGCTGGCTTTGGCGCACTGCGCTCACTGCGAAGGGCTCTCGCCGGCCGTCGCTTCGACCTCAGTCTTGCGATGCAGGTGGCGCTGCGCGCCAACCTGTACGGCCTTTTCGTGCGGGCCCCGGTCCGGCTGGGCTTCGACCGGGCGCGCGCACGCGAGGGCCAGTGGCTGTTCACGACCCATCGCATCGAACCGGTCGGGCGCGAGCATGTCCTCGACGGACTGCTCGGCTTCGCGCGCGCGCTTGGCGTCAGGCCGCCGGCCCTGCGCTGGGACCTCCGCCCTGCCGAGTCGGATCGCGCCAATGCCCGGCGCCTCGTGCCCGATGATTGCCCGACCTTGCTCATCAGCCCCTGCTCCAGCCACAGCGGCCGCAACTGGTCGGCGGAAGGCTATGCGGCGATCGCCGACTACGCCGCGGGCGAGCTGCGCCTGCGGGTCGTGCTGGTTGGCGGACCGTCGGCCACCGAGCGGACGATGACTGACCGGATTCTCAGCCTCTGCCGGTCGGCACCCGTCGACCACGTCGGCCGCGACACGCTGCCCGGGCTCCTCGCGGCACTGGAGCGTGCCGCGGCATTGGTGACCCCGGATTCAGGCCCGGCGCACATGGCGACCATGGTCGGCCTGCCCGTGGTCGGCCTGTATGCCGCAACCAATCCGGCACGCAGCGGTCCGTACCTGTCCCGGCAGTGGTGCGTGGACCGGTTCGCCGCCGCCGCGCGCCGCTTCCGCGGCCGGGATCCGCAGGACCTGCCCTGGGCGACCAAGATAGAGGAACCGGGCGTGATGGACCTGATCGAGGTTGATGCCGTCAAGGAGCGCCTTGCCGCCGCGCTCAAGGCCAGCCCGCGCTGCTAGAATGAAAGGCGGCCGAGGAGAGAGCGATGCACGACCTGTTGGCGCCCGTGTCCCCGGGTGAGCTTTGCGACAAGATCACGATTCTCGAGATCAAGGCGGACCGCATGACGGACCCCGCGAAGCTCGCCAACGTACGCCACGAGCTGGCCGTACTGAGCGCCACCTGGGCCGACAGCGGTTTCGATACCCATTCCGTGACGGGCGAGGTCGACGCCCTAAGGGCCGTGAATGCCCGGCTCTGGGCCATCGAGGACGACATCCGCGACTGCGAGCGGCGGCAGGATTTCGGTGCCGAGTTCGTGCGCCTCGCGCGTGCCGTCTACATCGAGAACGACGAGCGGGCGGCGATCAAGAAACGCATCAACGTGACGCTCGGTGCGAAAATCGTCGAGGAAAAAAGCTACCAGCCGTACCGCTGACGGCCGCCGCGTCAGCCTTCCTTCAGCGTGTACACCGCGCCGCAGTAGGGACACTTGGCCTGCCCGGTCTTTTCGATCGGCAGGTAGACCCGCGGGTGGGAGTTCCACAGGTACATGCCGGGCATCGGGCAGGCGAGTGGCAGGTCGGCCCGACTGACCGTGTAGGCATGCTCGGCATTCGGCTGGATGAGGTCGGTCTTCGGCTGGTTGGCGGCCATGATCAATCCCGGACGCAGGCGTGAGACGCCATTATACCTGCTCCGCCGGCCCGGCCGCGGCCTCGCCGGGCTGTCCGTCGTCCGGGCAGGCATCGCCGAGGTACGCCTCCCACAGGGCCGTGACCGCGGCACGCGTCGCGGCGAGCTGGTTGGCCGGCACAACGCTCGACTGGCCCGCCAGCGACAGGCGGTGGGTGACCACCCGGTATTCCCGGTAGGCATCAACCAGCGTGTCGATATGGGAGTGGTCGACGAGTGCCGCCGAACCCACGGACTCGAGCTGGCGGATGGTATCCGGGAACGTAACCAGGGCCGGCAGGCGTCCCGCGTCCTTCAGCACCCAGTACTGCGCCAGGAACTCGATGTCGCCGATGCCGCCCGGGTCGCGCTTGACGTCAAAGAGCGCGCTGTCGTGGCTGCCAAGCTCGCGGCGCATGCGCTGGCGCATGTGGCTGACCTCGTAGGCGAGTCGCTCGCGCCGCACGTAGCCACACAGCACCTCCACCCGCACGGCCTCTGCCCGGGCGCGGATGGACGGCGTGCCGGCCACGGCCCGCGAATGCAGCAGGGCCTGGTGCTCCCAGGTCCAGGCCTCGGTGCGCTGGTAGTCCGCGAAGGCCTCCACGTGACTCACCATCGGCCCGCCCTTGCCCGAGGGTCGCAGCCGCGTGTCCACCTCGTAGAGGCGGCCAGCGGTACCGTGCATCGTCAGCAGGTGCAGTATCCGCTGCCCGAGCCGCAGGTAGAACACGCCGTTCTCGACGACTTTCGGCCCCAGCGTCTGCTGCTCCTCGCCCGTCGAGTCGTGCAGCAGGACGATGTCGAGGTCCGAGCCGTAGCCGAGCTCGTAGCCGCCGAGCTTGCCGTAGCCGAGCACCGCCAGCCCGCAGCGCCGGCGCGCGGCCCCTTCCCCGCAGTGCGGCGCGCCGTAGATCGCCACGAGGTCCCGCCACGCCACCGCAATCACGCGCTCGAGCAGCAGTTCCGCGATGTCGGTGAGACGGTCACTGACTTCCATCACCGGCATGCGGCCGGTCAGGTCGAACAGTGCCGTGCGAAAGATGGCTGCGCGCTGGAACTCGCGCAGGTCCTCCACCTCACGCTCGGAGTCCGGGTCCGCCGGATCCTGCACTTTGAGTGCAAGCTCCTGCTCGAACTGCGCGCGCGACGGTGGCTCGGCGAACAGCCGCTGGTCGACCAGCTCGTCCAGGAGCAGCGGGTGGGCGGCGATCTGGGCTGGCAGGAAGTCACCCATCGCGCAGATGTCGCACAGCCGCTGCGCGGCGAGCGGCTGCTCGTGCAGGAGAGCAAGGTACGCGGTCCTCGCACCGATCGACTGCAGCACGTTCAGCACGCGCCTGAGCGTCGCCACGGGCTCCGGCGTCTTGTCCGCGGCCGCGACCAGCGCCGGCAGCAGACGCAGCAGGCGGGCGGCGCCGATCCGGTCGAGGCGCCGGTAATAGCCGCTCTGCACCAGCGCGAGCAACTGCTCGGCCTGCGCGCCCGAGGCGGTCAGCGACTGATCGGCGAGGCTCTGCGTGACGGACTCGGGCGATGCCTGCGGTGAGAGCAGTGCGGACAGATCGAGCGCGCGGGCGCTGCCGGTGTCGGCCGCCTGCACGAAAGAATGGAAATGCGCACTGACACGATCGCGCTCGGCCGTGAGGGCGGCAAGAAGATCGTCGTAGTCCGCGAAGCCGAGCCCGAGGGCGAGGCGCCGCTGGCGGTCCGGATCCTGCGGCAGCCGGTGGATCTGCTGGTCGGCCTGCATCTGCAGGTGGTTCTCGACCCGACGCAGGAAGCGGTAGGCAACCGTGAGCTCGGCGACCGCGGTCTCGGTCAGCAGCTTCTGGTGCAGCAGCCGCGGCAGCACGGTCAGCAGCGAGGTGCACTGCAGCCTGGCGTCACTGCCGCCGCGCAGCAGCTGGAAGGCCTGCACGATGAACTCGACCTCACGGATGCCGCCGCTGCCAAGCTTCACGTCGTCGACGAGGTCGCGCCGCACCACCTCGCGGCTGATCAACCCCTTCATCTCGCGCAGCGACTCGAACACGCCGAAATCGAGGTAGCGCCGGTAGACGAACGGTCGCACGGTATCGCGGAAGAGCGCGGCGTAGGCCGCCTCCCCGGTGATGGCGCGGGCCTTGACCCAGGCGTAACGCTCCCAGTCGCGGCCGTGACTCTGCAGGTAGTCCTCGAACGCGGTGAAGCTCACCACGAGCGGACCCGAGTCACCGAACGGCCGCAGCCGCATGTCGACCCGGAACACGTAGCCGTCGACGGTGACGGCGTCGAGCAACCGGATCAGCGTCTGACCGATCCGGCGGTAGTAATCGGGCGCGTCGAGCGAAATCCGGCCGTCACTGTCGGCCGACTCGGGGTAGAGGAAGACGAGGTCCACATCCGAGGAGAAATTGAGCTCCCGGCCACCGAGCTTGCCCATGCCGACCACGACCAGCGGGCAGCTGACGCCGTCGGCGGTGCGGACGTGCCCGTAGCGCTCGGCGACGGCCCGGGTGGCGAATTCGGCCGCGGCACCGATCGCAAGATCGGCAAAGCCGGACACCGCTGACAGCGTGTCATCCAGCGAGAACAACCCGGCGTGGTCGCGCCAGCAGATATCAGCCATCACCTGGCGCCGCAGTCGGCGCAGTTCGCGCGTGAAATCGACCTCCGCCGGCCAGCGCGCAAGCAGCGCGGCGATCGGCGCCGCGGGATCGACGTAGTCGGCTGCGGCGAGGCGGGCGAGGAGTGAGGGATCCCGCTCGGCCGATTCGGCGAGGAATTCGCTGCACTCGAATGCCCGGGCAAGCAAGGCCGGCTCAGGCACCGGATGCCCTGCGGCCTTCGCTTCGTCGACGACGACGCGTGCACGCTCCGCCGCGGTCAGCGGACTGACTACCGGCATGGCATGCCCGACAGCGCCGGCGGGAATTGCACGGAGGACTGCTCAGACCGACGGTGAATGAGGTATCGGCAGGGCACGGGTCGTTATTTCGGCTGACCGAAAGGCGGAGAGCCGTCTTTCGACAGCAACTCGAGGGCCTTCTCGCGCGGCGTATCGATCGGCAGACACACGGCGTGCGGGATGCTGTATCCCTTGCCCATCACCTGAGGAGCCTCTGCTTCGATGGCCATTTGCTTCGCGAGCGTACGCGCCAGTTCGATCGTGACGCGGATTTCCCACAGCTCGTAGCGCGCCTGCTGCAGCGCCTCGCGGAAATGGAGCCGCTCTGCCGGCCCGAAGGATCCGCGCCACTCCTCGAGGCCACGCAGCTGGGCCCAGGCCAGCTGCTCTTGTCGAATGGAATCGTTAAAGCGACTCATGACCGAGTACACGCCGTCCACACGCCCCTGCTCGTCCGATGGCAGCAGACTGGCGCGACCGCTTGCCGTTGCCGCCTGCCAGCGTTGCTCGTTCAGGACCCAGTAGGAAGGCTGGCTGATCCAGCGGGGGGCGGGCGACAGCGCGCCGTCCGCGCTCGCCGCGAGCAGGTCGCCAATCTCGTCGAGGCGCCGCTCGACACAGTCCTGCGTCGTGAGCCGTCCCTGCATGAAAGCAATATTCTGGCGAATTTCTTCGCGCGCACTCTCGCGCGCCTCTTTGGCCAGCGAGCGCTCGTGCATGACCCGCACCAGCTCCTCCAGGGAGAGCGCTATCAGGATGCCGCAGACAATCACGGCAATCTCCGACACGAACTCCCGCAAGCTGTGCGCCGGCTTTGGCTTGTGGATGTCCATGGGCCGCCCTGAATGGTGAGGAGCGTCCAGTATATCGTGCGATTACCGGTCGCCGGTCGGGCGTGCCGGTTAGCTGCGGCCCAAAAGCCGGCTGCCGGCAGGGTCGCGGCATGCGACCAGAGGGTATGATGCAAACCCCCTTTGCGCTGGTCTCTAATATGCAGACGCTCGATATTCTGGACCGACTGATCGCCTTCCCGACCGTGAGCCGGGACTCGAACCTCGATCTCATCCACTTCGTCAGGGACTTCCTCGCGAGCCTAGGTATTGAGTCCCGCCTTTACGTCGATGCGTCGGGGCGCAAGGCGAACCTCTATGCCGCCGTGGGCCCGCAGGACAAGGGTGGCGTCCTGCTGTCCGGTCATACTGACGTGGTGCCGGTGGACGGGCAGCCCTGGACGTCCGACCCTTTTCGCCTTGCCGAGCGTGCCGGCCGCGTCTACGCCCGTGGCGCTGCGGACATGAAAGGCTTTATTGCCTGCGCGCTGGCCGCGGCTGACCGGGCCTCGCGGCGTGCCCTGAGCCTCCCCCTGCAACTGGCGTTCTCGTACGACGAGGAAGTTGGCTGTCTCGGCGTCCGATCCCTGATCGACGACATGAGTACCTGGGCCGAGCGGCCGCGGTTCTGCATCGTTGGCGAGCCGACATTGCTGCGCACCGCCGTCGGCCACAAAGGGAAAACGGCGCTCGCCGCCACCTGTCACGGCCATGCCGCCCATTCGGCCAATCCCGATCGGGGGGTGAACGCGCTCTACCTCGCCGCTGACCTGATGACCCGGGTTCGGGTCTGCCAGGCGGAGATCAAGGCGACGGGCGCGCGCGACGAGGCCTACGAGGTGCCCTACACGACGCTCCACGTGGGCGTTGCCCGCGGTGGCACGGCACTGAACATCGTCCCGGACCGTTGTGAGCTAGCCCTCGAGATCCGCAATCTCGCCACGGACGACCCGCACGCCATCGTCAGCCGCCTGCGTTCCGAGGCGAACGGCATTGCCGGCGCGGCGAGCGTGCCGGGGCTAACGGCCCGCATCGATCTCGACGTGGTCAATGAATACCCGGGGCTGGACACGCCTGCCGATCACGAGATCGTGGCGCTGGTGGCGGAGCTGACCGGCCTGCCCGGTACCATCAAGGTGGGTTTTGGCAGCGAGGGCGGGCTTTTTACCGGGCGCGTTGGCATCCCAACCGTGGTGTGCGGCCCGGGCTCCATCGACCAGGCACACAAGCCGGATGAGTACATTGAGGTCGACCAGCTGGCGCGCTGCGACGCGATGTTGGAGGCGCTCCTGGCACGGCTCGCCTGAGGCTCCAGGGCCGGGACACCAGGGCCCAGACACCAGGGCCGGGACACCGAGGCCCGCTCCGGTACGCGGGCCGCCGCCTAGTGCCCCCGGGCCGATACCGGAATGCGCCGGGCGAGGAAGTAGTACAAGGGGCTCGTGAGCGCGAGACCCACGAGCCATGACAGGTCCGCGCCGCCCAGCACGGCCGCAATCGGGCCGGTATACAGCGGGGACGCCATGAAGGGGATTTGCACCAGGATCCCGAAAAAATAACAGCCCACGGCCGGTACGTTGATGCGTCCGTAGATGCCACCGTCCTGTCGCAAGAACGAGGCGACATCGTAGTCCCCGTGCTGGACGAAGTAGTAGTCAACCAGGTTGATTGCCGTCCACGGCACAAGGACGTAGAGCAGCAACAGGATGAACTTGGTGTACTCCACGAGGAACGAGTCCTTCTCGAAGAGTGCAAGGACCAGCGTGAACACCAGGATGATGCACGCGACAAGCGCGCGTGCCCGCGCATGCGGCGACCACTGCGGGGCCAGTGTCTGGCCGATCGTGAGCGTGGACAGCGTGGCGCAATAGACGTTCATGGCATTGGTAACCGCCATCGCCAGCGTGAGGGCAGTCAGCACGATGAAGCCCGCCGCGCCCGCCCGCGCGGCGAGCGCCGCCACGATCTCACCCTCCTTGGCGTAGAGCCCGAGCGCGGCACCGAGGATCATCGGCAGCACCGAGCCAATGACGCAGCCCCAGTAGCTGTACCAAAACGCCGCTTTGGCACCGGTGGCGGCCGGCAGGTAGCGCGAGTAATCGGACACGTAGGGCGCGTAGGCAATCTGCCACAGCGCCGCGACGGAAATCGTCGCCAGGATGCCGCTCAGCGTGGGCACGTGGGATGCGTCTGCGGAGACATCGATGTGGCCGATGAAAAATACCCAGACAAAGGCGATCACGAGAGCGATGCCCGCGACGTAGGTCATCGCCCGGGCATAGACGTGGATGAGGTCGTAGCCAAGGATGGCGCCGATTACGGCGAGCAGGCCCCCGATGACAATCCCGGTGTTCTCACTGAGGCCGGGAATCATGAGATGCAGCGCCTCGCCCCCGAGAACGAGGTTTGAGGCGAAAAAGCCGACGTACATGACGATCACCAGGGCGACCACCAGTATTGAGCCCATCGACCCAAACTGGCCGCGGGTCTGCACCATCTGCGGAACGCCAAGAACCGGCCCCTGGGCCGCGTGGAGCGCCATGAACACGGCGCCGACCAGGTTGCCGACGATCAAACTCGGAACCGCGCACCAGAAGGGCAGGTGGTAAACGCTGGCCGCCAGTGAGCCCGTGACAACGGTGAGCAGCATGATGTTCGAGCCGAACCAGACCGTGAAGAGGTCCCACGGCCGCCCGTGGCGCTCGTCGAGCGGGATCGGCTGAATGGTCTGGTCCTCCAACCGCACGGCTTGCTCACGACTCGCCATCTACCGCTCCCTGCAGGGGTGTGCCCCTGACCTGCCGTTCCCTGATCCAAGAGCGCAGGATGCGCCTCTGTTTTTCCGAAGCAAGACCACGGAAAAGATTTGTTCCGCTTCGTCTTGTACGGATCTTATCATCGCTTTTTCAGGCCGCATTCCCCGATCGGATCGGCGAGCGCCCGGTGCCCTGCCGGTCCGGTCAGGGAGCCACGACGGCCTGACCGAGTTCGGCCCGCGACTTGACCGGCACCGCGGTGAGCGAGCCCGCGACAAGCGCGACGGCCGCCGCGGGATCGTCGCGGCGAGGGCATTGCGGTAATGAGCGTCGGCGGCTGAAGCGAGGCTGCTGTCCGCCCGCTTCGACGCAGCGACGCAGAATCCAACGCGCGATGGTGGTTTATGATCGGGCTCGAAGAACCATCCTCGTCCGGCTCCGCATCGGGACCGTGTCCCGCTGCCCTATCCAGACTGTTTCTCTGACGGAGGCTCCGTGCATACCCGCATTCGCAAATTCAACACGCGCGACACCTATCCCGAGCAGAAGCTCGACAACGATCTGTGCCAGACGGTGGTGGCGAAAGGGACAATGGTATTCGTCCGCGGGCAGGTCGGGCAGGACCTCGACACGGCCGTCAATGTCGGCGTGGGTGATCCGGTGGCGCAGACCGAGCAGGCCATGAAGAACATCGCCCGGTTGCTCGCTGAAGCGGGCGCGAAGCTCGAGCACATCTGCAAGATCACGATCTACCTGACGGACCCTCGCATTCGGGAGCCGGTGTACCGGACCATCGGCACGTGGCTCAAAGGGGTTTATCCCGTTTCCACCGGTATCGTGGTGGCGGGCCTCGCCCGCCCGGAATGGCTGGTGGAGGTTGACGTGATCGCCATGATCCCCGAGGACTCGCAGCCGTGACCTTCTCGATCGTCGCGCGCTCGGCCGACCGGCAGAGCTTTGGTGTGGCGATTGCCTCGTCGTCGCCCGCGGTGGCCGCACGGTGCGCGCACGGCAGGGCCGGGGCCGGGGCGGTAGCGACACAGAACATCACGGACCCCCGCCTAGGCCCGCTCACGCTGGACGCTCTTGCGCGTGGGATGGGTTCGGCAGCCGCCATTGCCTCGGCGCTGTCGACGACCCCGCACGGCGCCTTCCGCCAGCTGCTGTCGATCGGCCGGGACGGCCCGCCCGCGATTCATTCCGGGTCGCATGCACTCGGCATTGTCGGTGAAGCCATCGGGGACGATGCCGCCAGCGCCGGCAATTTGCTTGCGCGCGCCGACGTGCCGGCGACCATGCTCGAGGCATTCGCCGCGGCAGAGGGCTCGCTGGCGCGCCGGCTGCTGACGGCCATGAAGGCGGGCCTTGCGCGCGGCGGCGAGGCGGGACCCGTGCATTCGGCGGGCCTGCTCGTCGTCCGCGACGTGGCCTGGCCGATCGTCGACCTGCGGGTCGATTGGTCGGAGGGCGACCCGATCGCTCAGCTCGCGGAGGCCTATCGTGTCTACGAGCCACAAGTAGAAGACTACGTGCGACGGGCGCTCGAGCCGTCGGCGGCGCCGAGCTTCGGCGTCCCCGGGGACCTTTAGCCGCGGGCGACGCCG
>CAITAM010000464.1 GCA_903890265.1 uncultured Pseudomonadota bacterium
CTCGACCACGTCGGGGTCGAGGCCGCCGAGGTCGAGGCTCAGTTCGAGGTAAGGCACGCAGCACGCTCGTGAGCCATGACGGTCACTTGAGCCCTAACCGGCGCTCCAGGTAATGGATGTCGAGGCCACCCTGCCGGAAAGCCGCGTGACCGAGGATCTCCTGGTGCAGCGCCGTGTTGGTCTTGATCCCCTCGACCACCATCTCGCCGAGAGCATTGCGCATGCGCGCGACGGCCGTGTCCCGGTCCTCGCCGTGGGCGATGATCTTCGCGATCAGCGAGTCGTAGTTCGGCGGCACGTTGTAGCCGCTGTAGAGGTGGCTGTCGACCCGGATGCCCGGGCCCCCGGGCGCGTGCCACAGCTTCACCGGTCCGGGGCTTGGCATGAAGCCCTTCGGATCCTCGGCGTTGATCCGGCATTCAATGGCATGGCCCCAGATACGCACATCGCCCTGGGTGAGGGGCAGCGGCTCGCCGGCGGCAATCTTCAGCTGCAACTTCACGATGTCGATTCCGGTCACCATTTCGGTGACGGGGTGCTCGACCTGCACGCGGGTGTTCATCTCGATGAAGTAGAAGCTGCCGTTCTCGTAGAGAAACTCGAGCGTGCCGGCACCGCGATAGCCGATGGAACTCACGGCGTCCACGATCCGCGCGGTCATCGTCGCCCGCTGCTCGTCGGTGATTCCGGGTGCCGGCGCTTCCTCGATCACCTTCTGGTGGCGGCGCTGCATCGAGCAGTCCCGTTCGCCAAGCACCACGACGTTGCCGTAGGTGTCGGCGATGATCTGGAACTCGATGTGGCGCGGCCGCTCGAGGAACTTCTCCATGTAGACTTCGTCGTTGCCGAACGCGGCGAGCGCCTCGGCCTTCGTGACGTTGACCGCGTGCAGGAGTGCCGCTTCCGAGTGCACCACCCGCATGCCGCGACCGCCACCACCGCCGGATGCCTTGATGATGACCGGATAGCCGAGCTCGCGGCCGATCCGGCGGGTCTCGTCGGCGTCGTCCGACAAGGGACCGCCCGAGCCCGGCACGCAGGGCACGCCGTAGGATTTCATCGTCCGGATCGCCGAGACCTTGTCGCCCATGAGGCGAATGGTCTCGGCCTTGGGGCCGACGAAGATGAAGCCTGATTTTTCGACCCGCTCCGCGAAGTCGGCGTTCTCGGAGAGGAAGCCGTAGCCCGGGTGGATCGCCATCGCGTCCGTGACCTCGGCGGCCGCGATGATAGCCGGCATGTTGAGGTAGGAATCCTTGGACGCCGGCGGGCCGATGCAGACGGTCTCGTCGGCGAGCAGCACGTGCTTCAGGTTGTAGTCGACCGTGGAGTGCACGGCGACCGTCTTGATACCGAGTTCGCGGCAGGCGCGCAGGACGCGCAGCGCGATCTCGCCCCGGTTGGCGATGACGACCTTGTCGAGCACCGAGCGTTACTCGATCACGAACAGGGGCTGGCCAAACTCGACCGGTTCGCCGTTCTTGGCGAGGATCGACACGATGCGCCCGGCCTTGTCGGACTCGATCTGGTTCATCATCTTCATGGCCTCGATGATGCAGAGCGTCTGGCCTACCTTCACTTCGCTGCCGATGTCGACGAAGGCCTTCGCGCCCGGCGCAGCGGAGGCGTAGTAGGTGCCGACCATCGGCGCCGTGACGGTGCGTTCGGCATCGAACGCGCCGTCAGTCGCGGCGACCGGTGCCGATCCACCGGCTGGCGCGAGCGCGGCGGCGGGGGCCGGCGCCGGTGCGCCGTGGGCCGCGGGGGCCTGCACGTAATGCGTCACGGGCTGGCTGCTGCCGTAGCGGCTGATGCGCACGGACTCCTCGCCTTCCTTGATCTCGATCTCGGCGACGCCGGATTCTTCCAGGAGTTCAATCAGCTTCTTGACCTTACGAATGTCCATCGAAGTCCTCATGGTCCGCCCGGTGGCGGCCGTTAGTGGCGGTTCGGCTAAACGAGAATCAGGACCGCGGGTGCCGTGCGGCCGGCGTTCCTCAGTGGGCCGCGAGGCGACGCAACAGCGCCTCGAGACCGAGTTCGTAGCCCAGCGGGCCGAGACCCACGATCACGCCCGCCGCAATATCCGACAGGTAGGAGTGATGCCGGAATGACTCGCGGGCGTGGATGTTGGACAGGTGCACCTCGACGAACGGAATGCCGACGCCAAGGAGGGCATCCCGCAGCGCGATGCTGGTGTGGGTCAGGGCGCCGGGATTGATCAGGATCCCGCCAATTCCAGCCGACTTCGCGGCATGAACCTCGTCGATCAGCGCATGTTCGGCGTTGGACTGGAACGCGACAAGCTCCACGCCGCGGGCCGCGGCAAGCGTTTCCAGCGTGTGGACGACGTCGGCCAGCGTGGCGTGGCCGTAGACGTCGGGCTCGCGCGACCCGAGCAGGTTAAGGTTGGGTCCGTTGAGGACCAGAATACGCGCCATCCAGCGTGTCCCGAGGCCGCCCTTGCCCGGGCGAGGGCGCGAGTTAACCCCAGTTCGCCGTCCCTGTCTACCGCGCTCAGCCGCCGAAACCGAAGGATCGGCGGAGTTCGGCGCCTGATCGGGGTGGATCGCGAGCGTTGCGTTGGCGCAACGCTCGCTCAGGAGTGCGGTGACGCCGCGGCCGCGGCCGGCGCGGCCAGGCGGCGGGTCAGTTCCGCCCGGGCGGCCGCGGGGCTCAGCCGGCCGGCGTCCACGTCCGCCAGGAGGGCGAGCGTCGCGCGGGCATCGGCCTCGTGGAGTTCGCCGAGGTGGACGCTGAACACGCGTCCCTGGCGGTCGACGAAGGCGGTGAACGGGAACGCCATCTGCTCGACGCCAAACGCGTTGGCGGCATCGAGGCCGTCCTGCTCGCCGACCCGCACCGGGTAGTCGACCGGTACCTCGCGCAGGAAGGACACGACGTCCGCCGGAACGTCGACCGCGATTCCGACGATGGCGAGATCCGGCAGTGCCGGTTCGTGGTACAGGCGGTTCAGGAGCGGGATTTCGCGCCGGCAGGGCGCGCACCAGGTAGCCCAGAAATTCACCATCAGCGGCCGGCCGTCCCACTCGCTGATGGCGTGCGGCGTGCCCTGCGGGTCTTTGAGGGTGAACAGCGGCCGCAGCGCGGGTACGGTCGCGAGTGGCCCGGGCTTCGGCGCCGGGGCGAGTGCCGCCGCCACCGGGTCGGCGGCCGGGGCGCTCGTCCGCTGGCGCAGGTAAGCCCCGGCGACCGCGGTGCCGAGCGCGACGAGGCCGACCAGCAGCCAGCGTACCGCCGGGGAGCCGGTGGCCATCAGCGCGCGGCCTCGAAGGACTGCAGGTGGGCGCGAAACGCCACGGGGTCCTTGTAGCCCACCAGGCGGTAGTCGCGCCGTTCCATCCCGTCCGGGGCGAAGAACGCCGTCGTCGGCGGCCCGATGATGCCAAACCGGTGCAGCAGCGCCTGATCGTCCGGGTCGTTGGCCGTGACGTCTGCCTGCAACACCCGGTAATCCTTCAGTGCCGCACCGACGGCCGGGTCGTGGAACGTGGCGCGGTCCATTTCCTTGCAGCTCGCGCACCAGTCGGCGTAGAAGTCGAGCATCACGCGCTGCCCCTGGCGCTCCGCCCCGGCAATCTCGCGGTCGAGGTCGCCCAGGGTCTTGATGCGCCGGAATTCAAGGGCCGCGGTCGCGCCGCCGCCGCCGGCGAGCGCGGTGCGGGCCAGCGGGCGAAGCGGGTCGGTGGCGCCCGTGGCGGCTCCGGTGACGAGCGCGAGCGCATAGGCCCCCGCCACCACCGCGAGCTCGACGCGCAGCCAAGTCGGACGGTTGCCGCGCAGGCCGACGGTCAGCAGGATGTAGACGAGGGTGAGCGCGACCAGCGCGTAGAGCAGGAGCGCCGCCCACGGCGGCAGCAGGCGCTCGAGCATCCACGCCGCCACGGCCAGGAAGCCGACCCCGAACAGGCACTTGATGGTCACCATCCACGGCCCGGCCTTCGGCAGCAGGTGGCCGCCCGAGGCGCCCACCACGAGCAGCGGCGCCCCCATGCCGAGCGACATCGCAAAGAGTGCCGCCGCGCCGCGGGCCACCTGCCCGGTCTGCGCGATGACTGACAGCGCCGCGACCAGGGCCGGCGCCACGCAGGCGGTGACCACGAGCGCCGACAGGGCGCCGATCAGGGCCGTGGAGGCCATCCGGCCGCCGCGCAGCCGGCCGCTCGCGGCGCTGAAGCGGCTTTGCAGGCTGGCCGGCATCTGCAGGTCGAAGAAGCCGAACATGGACAGGGCGAGGAGCACGAAGAGGCCGGCGAAGAGGCCGACGATCCAGCGCTGCTGGAAGAACGACTGCACCTGGGCGCCGAGCAGCGCCGAGGCCGCCCCGGCCGTCGTGTAGGTCAGCGCCATGCCGAGCACGTAGGCCACCGAGAGCAGGAAGCTGCGCGCCGGCGTCGTGCTCGGGCCGTCACCGGCAATGATTCCGGACAGAATCGGAATCATCGGCAGGACGCACGGCGTGAAGGCAAGCCCGAGGCCGAGCAGGAAGAACACGCCGAGCTCGTACCAGAGATTGCCGTGCGCGAGCTGCCGGGCCAGCAGGTCCTGCTCCGAGCCGCCACCACCCGGCGGTGCGCCCGCCGTTGCCGGGCCGGGGCCTGCCGCCGCCCGCTGGCTGAGGTCCAGCGTGACCGTCTGCGGCGGGTAGCACAGTCCCGCCTCGGCACAGCCCTGGTAGACGAGCTTGAGGCGGCTGCCGCGCGTGACCGGCACGCGGACCACAAAGTTCTCGGGATAGATCTGCTGCGGGCCGAAGAAGTTGTCCTCGTGGACGATGCCGTCCGGCAACTCCGGCGTCCCGATGGCGGTGTCGGCATCGCCCGGCGTGACGCGGATTCGGTCACGGTACAGGTAGTAGCCGTTCGCCACCGTAAAGCGGAGTTCGGCGCGACCGAGCGCGTCGCGCCGGGCGCTGACCTTGAAGGCATCCTCGACGGGGAGGAAGTCGCCGTCCGAGCCGCGCGCGCGCGGTTTGATCAGCGAACTGAGCGGCGAGGCGGGCGAGCTCGCCTCCGCCGCCGTGCCGCCGGCCGGCTGGGCCGACGCCGCGGGCTGGCCGCCCAGCAGGACGAGGACTCCCGCCAGGGCAAGGACGACGCGCGCGGCGAGGCTGCGGCGGGGTCGGGCGAGACCGTATTCGTGGCGCAACAGCATCCCTCAACTCTCCCGGTGAATCTGGCCGCCTGTCGCGAGGTGGCGACAAAAATCCTTCTTAAACAGGCGCTTAAAGTCCGCGCGCACACCCTACATCGGACCCGGTCCGCAGACAACAAGTTCCCGTCGGGCGGCCGCAGCGACGGACCGCCATTGAAATGCCGCCGAAAGCCCGCATAATTAGCAGCCAGTGCCCGAGAGTGCTAACAATCCCCTGCGGATTGTCGGCAGGCCCGGGCTGGCAGCTGACGGGTGCATCGGCACCCCTGCCCTGAAGAACCCTAACTCGTACCTGTTGAGGAGACTAGACGATGAAGATTCGTCCACTTCATGACCGCGTGATCGTTAAGCGCGAGGAAGAGGAACGCAAGTCGGCCGGCGGCATCCTGATCCCGGACAGCGCCACGGAAAAGCCGATTCGCGGCCGCGTGCTCGCGGTTGGCAACGGCAAGATTCTCGAGAGCGGCGAAGTGCGCAAGCTCGACGTGAAGGTCGGCGACCACGTTCTGTTCGGCAAGTACAGCGGTACCGAGGTCAAGGTTGACGGCGATGACGTCCTCGTCATGCGCGAGGAAGACATCCTCGCCGTGATCGACGGCAAGTAAGAGCCCCCGTCAGACCAACCCATCTCACAGGAACCATAGACATGGCAGCGAAAGAAGTACGTTTCAGCGACGACGCCCGTAACCGGATGGTCAAGGGTGTCAACATTCTCGCCAACGCAGTGAAGGTCACGCTCGGTCCCAAGGGCCGCAACGCGGTGCTCGAGAAGAGCTTCGGCGCGCCGACCATCACCAAGGACGGCGTCTCGGTCGCGAAAGAGATCGAGCTCAAGGACAAGTTCGAGAACATGGGCGCGCAGATGGTGAAGGAAGTCGCCTCGGCGACCTCCGACGAGGCCGGCGACGGCACCACCACCGCGACCGTGCTGGCCCAGGCGATCATCCGCGAGGGTCTGAAGGGTGTTGCCGCCGGCATCAACCCGATGGACCTCAAGCGCGGCATTGATCACGCGGTCTCGACTGCCGTCGACGAGCTGAAGAAGCTGTCGAAGCCGTGCAAGGACACGAAGGCCATCGCGCAGGTCGGCACGATCTCGGCCAACAGCGACACCAGCATCGGCAAGACCATTGCCGAGGCCATGGAGAAGGTCGGCAAGGAAGGCGTGATCACCGTCGAGGAAGGCTCGGGTCTGCAGAACGAGCTCGACGTCGTCGAGGGCATGCAGTTCGACCGTGGCTACCTCTCGCCGTATTTCATCAACAACCAGGCCAACCAGACGGCCGAGCTCGACAGCCCGCTGATTCTTCTCTACGAGAAGAAGATCTCGAACATCCGCGAGCTGCTGCCGCTGCTCGAGGGCATCGCGAAGGCCGGCAAGCCGCTGCTCGTCGTCGCCGAGGACGTCGAGGGTGAGGCCCTGGCGACGCTCGTCGTCAACACGATCCGTGGCATCGTCAAGGTCGCCGCCGTCAAGGCGCCGGGCTTCGGTGACCGCCGCAAGGCCATGCTTCAGGACATCGCCGTGCTGACCGGTGGCACCGTGATCTCGGACGAGGTGGGTCTGTCGCTCGAGAAGGCGACCCTGTCCGACCTCGGCAAGGCGAAGAAGATCGTCGTGGAGAAGGAAAACACCACGATCATCGACGGCGCCGGCAAGCCGTCCGACATCAAGGCCCGCGTCGAGCAGATCCGTCAGCAGATCGAGGAAGCGACCTCGGACTACGACAAGGAGAAGCTCCAGGAGCGCGTCGCCAAGCTCTCCGGTGGCGTGGCCGTCATCAAGGTCGGCGCGTCGACGGAAGTCGAGATGAAGGAAAAGAAGGCCCGCGTCGAAGACGCGCTGCACGCGACCCGTGCGGCCGTCGAAGAGGGCGTCGTTCCGGGTGGTGGTGTTGCGCTGGTGCGCGTCGTCAAGGCGCTCGACAAGCTCGAGGGCGCCAACGAGGACCAGACCTACGGCATCAAGATCCTCGCTCGCGCCATCGAAGAGCCGCTGCGCCAGATCGTCGCCAACGCCGGTGAGGACGCTGCGGTCGTCCTTAACAAGGTGCGCGACGGCAAGGGCACGTTCGGCTACAACGCGGCCACCGGCGAGTACGGCGACATGATCGAGATGGGTATCCTGGATCCCACCAAGGTCACCCGCCTCGCGCTGCAGAACTCGGCGTCGGTCGCCGGGCTCCTGCTGACCACCGAGGTGATGATCGCCGAAGCGCCGAAGGACGAGGAGCACAGCCACGGTGCTCCGGGCGGCGGCATGGGCGGCATGGGCGGCATGGACATGTAAGTCTGTCCGTCCGGATCGCCTGATCCGACGACAGGGGGCCCCGGTCGAAAGACCGGGGCCTTTTTTGTGCCCGCGTAGCCACGCCGGCGCTCAGCCGGGCCGCGCTGCCCGGCCTTGCATCGAAAATTCCGATCTTCGGATGATGTAAATTCTAATTTCCGAAAACCGGCGGGCTGCCGATACTGGCCCGACCGCCGAGCGGTGGATGTCTTCTCCCCTTGAGCTGGCTTAAACGGTGCGACAGATGGCAGACACGGATATCGACACGCTGATCATCGGCGCCGGCCAGGCGGGGCTTGCCATGAGCGAGCACCTCGGCCGACGCGGCAGGCCACACCTCGTGCTCGAGCGGCATCGGATTGCCGAACGCTGGCGCTCCGAGCGGTGGGATTCGCTCGTGGCGAACGGCCCGGCCTGGCACGACCGCTTTCCGTCGCGCACGTTTGATCCCGTGCCGCCGGATGCCTTTGCGACGAAAAACGACATCGTCGATTACTTTGAGAAGTTTGCGGCGCAGATTGCCGCGCCGATCCGTTGCGGGGTCGAAGTGACCGCGCTGTCGCAGCGCCCGGGTGCCGGCGGCTTTATTGCACAAACCAACGAGGGTGGCATTACCGCGCGCAACGTCGTGGTGGCCACGGGGCCCTTTCAGCGGCCACTGATCCCCACCGCCGTGCCGCCGGACAGCGGCATTTCGCAGATGCATTCCTCGCAGTACCGCAATCCGGCGCAGTTGGCGGACGGTGCGGTGCTCGTCGTTGGTGCGGGTTCGTCCGGCGTGCAGATTGCCGACGAGCTGGCGCGGTCCGGCCGGCGGGTATACCTCTCCGTCGGTCCGCACAATCGTCCGCCGCGCCGCTACCGTGGCCATGACTTCGTCTGGTGGCTGGGCGTGCTCGGCGAATGGGACGCCAAAACGGTCACGCCGGGCATGGAGCACGTCACCATCGCCGTCAGCGGCGCCCGCGGCGGGCACACCGTGGATTTTCGCCAGCTCGCCGACAGTGGCATCACCCTGCTCGGCACGGCAGGCGCTTTCGCGCACGGCACCCTGCGGTTCTCGGCCGACCTCGCCGACAACGTGTCCCGCGGCGACGCCAACTACCTTGCGCTGCTCGACGCGGCCGACGCGTATGTCGCGGCGCATGGCCTCGACCTGCCCGAGGAACCCGAGGCGCGGCAGTTCCCGCCGGACCCGGCATGCATCACGCACCCGATTACCGAGCTCGACCTCGCGGCCGAGGGGGTCGCCACCATCATCTGGGCCACCGGGTACGCCCTCGATTTCGGCTGGATCCAGGTCGACGTGTTCGATGAGAAGGGCCGCCCGCGCCACGAACGCGGCATTTCGAGGGTGCCCGGCCTCTACTTCCTTGGCCTGCCGTGGCTCGCCCGGCGAGCCTCGGCGTTCATCTGGGGTGTGTGGCACGACGCCGACTACCTGGCCGGGGCCATTGCCGGCTGACGGCCGCTCATCGCCAGGCCGGCGGCCCTCGTGCATCAGGACTTTTGCGCGCCGCTCCTGGGTCGCTTGGTCGTGCGCGGCTGCTCGAGGGAGACCATCCCGGGCAGGACTTCCGACGTGATTGAGTTCTGGCAGTGCAGTTCGAACGCCGACTCCAGGCCGGTCTTTTTCGGCCGCGGCAGTGAAACCAGCCCGACACGCACGGGTCGTGGCGAGCCCGCGAGCAGGATCCGGCGCAGTGGCCGACCGTCGAGTGCGGTATCGGTGCGCGGCCGGACGTTAGCCAGCGCATAGCCGAAACCGTTTGCGACCATGGCGCGCACGACCTCCTGGTGCGGCGTCGTCCACGCCACGTTCGGCTCGAGCTCCTCGCTGAAGAACAGGGCAGGAAGTATTCCCGGCTGAGCGGCAGGTCCAGAAGGACCATCGGCAGTGGTGCGAGTTCTGCCAGAGTGATGCTCTTTCGCGTCGCGAGCGGATGCTCGGCGCCCACGAGCACGTGCGGCGGCAGCGATGCCAGGGGACGAAACGAGACATCCGGCGTCAACTGCAGATCGTAGGTGACCGCGATGTCGACTGTCGCGTGGTGCAGGCTGTCGAGCAGGTCTTCCTGGTGCGACACCTTGGTACGGATCCTGGCCTCGGGATAAGCGGCGATAAAGGACTGCAGCAGCTCGGGCATCACGATCGGTGCCAGGGTGGTGAACCAGCCCACGTTGAGTTCGCCCCGGGGCAGGTTACCGAGTGCTGCCGCGGCGGAGTACAGTCCCTCCGCTTGTTTCAGAAGCTGTTTTGCTTCCTTGAGCAGTTCGCGCCCGGCCGGCGTCAGCGACAGCCCCTGGGCGTGGTGACGCAGGAAGAGCTGCGCGCCGAGTTCGGCTTCCAGCTGGGAAATGGCCGCAGAAATCGCGGGCTGCGAGATATTGGCCCGGCGCGAGGCGTGCGTGATGCTGCCGGTCTCGCCGGCGGCGACAAAGTAGCCGAGTTGGCGCAGGGTCAATTTCATCGTTGCGCTCCCGAATCCGCGACGAGCCGCTGCCTGGCGCCCGGCGTCGCCCGCGGCTAAAGGTCCCCGGGGACGCCGAAGCTCGGCGCCGCCGACGGCTCGAGCGCCCGTCGAACGTAGTCCTCTACCTGTGGCTCGTAGACGCGATAGGCCTCCGCGAGCTGCGCGATCGGATCGCCCAGTGACCAATCGACCCGCAGGTCGACGATCGGCCAGGCCACGTCGCGTACGACGAGGAGGCCCGCCGAATGCACGGGTCCCGCCTCGCCGCCGCGCGCAAGGCCCGCC